>JALQVJ010000266.1 GCA_023260355.1 Burkholderiaceae bacterium
ACCATGGGTGTGGGCGTGCGCGTTGATGTGCAAACTCTGGGCGCTTAAGCGTTCAAAAATTTGGGTGGCGCGCAAGCGTCGCCCAGAGTGGTGGGCTGATGTAAATCTTCGGATTTGCACAGGCCATCCAAGACCGTTGGTGTGGGGCTTGACCCTACTTAATTGAATGACCAACGCAGATGGCGATCCCGCTAGACGGAATTTTTCCTGACAGTTAGGTCGCTGCAAAAGTGGCGTGTCAACGGGCGACTGCAAAGCGCAAAGCCTGAAGACACATTTAAAGGAGTAGACCTTGAGTCTGAATCGCAGTGAGAAAGAAGCGGTCATTTCAGAAGTGACCACGCTCGCCGCCCAAGCTCAAACGCTGGTGATTGCGGAATACCGCGGCATCACGGTCGCTGACATGACTAAATTGCGCAACCAAGCGCGTAGCAACGGCGTGAGCCTGAGCGTGTTGAAGAACACACTCGCTCGCCGTGCTGTGACTGGTAGCTCGTTTGAAGTTGTCGCCGACCAGATGACCGGTCCGCTGATCTATAGCTTCTCCGAAGACGCAGTTGCAGCCGCAAAGATCGTGGCTGAATTCGCGAAGACCAACGACAAATTGGTCATTCGTGCAGGTGTGTACTCCGGCAAAGCTCTGGACGTGAACGGCGTGAAAGAACTGGCCAACATCCCTTCCAAGGAAGTGTTGTTGTCTCAGTTGTTGGGCTTGATGCAATCCCCAGTGTCCCGCACCGCACGTGTGTTGGCGGCATTGGCAGAGAAAAAAGGCGAGGCCGCAGCAGCCTAAGGCGCGCGGACTGGTCTAAACATTGAAGGAATTTAGAAATGGCATTTGATAAAGACGCATTTTTGACCGCATTGGATTCAATGACGGTGATGGAACTCAACGATTTGGTGAAAGCCATCGAAGAGAAGTTTGGTGTGAGCGCTGCCGCAATGGCTGCTCCCGCTGCTGCTGGCGGTGGCGCTGCTGCTGCTGCAGAAGAGAAGACCGAATTTGACGTGATCCTGTCTGACGTGGGCGCCAACAAAGTGGCCGTCATTAAGGCAGTTCGCGAATTGACCGGTCTGGGCCTGAAGGAAGCCAAGGAATTGGTGGACGGCGCTCCCAAGCCCGTCAAAGAAGGCGCCAGCAAAGAAGAAGCCGATGCAGCTGCCAAGAAATTGGTGGAAGCCGGCGCGAAGGCCGACATCAAGTAATCGAAACGGTGCCCATTGGGCACCTGAATCGATCGCTTTTGGGCTGGTTATTGCAACCAGCCCTTCGCGCTTTCTGCAGAGTGCACCTGAAATGGCTTTTGCCATTTCAAGTGTCTTCTGATTCCGACAAAAGAAGACCGCTTGGTACGGGCCGTGTGCAATGCACGGTCGTCCGCCATCGCTGGTAGTGGCCAGCCGCCAAGCCGACTCTGCGAACTTTGTGTTCACAGAGTTTTCCGTGACCTGTCGACCAGCCGGAGAAAACATGGCCTATTCATTCACCGAGCGCAAGCGCATCCGCAAAAGCTTTGGTAGTCGTGAGACTGTGATCGAAATTCCTTATCTGCTTCAAATGCAAAAAGACGCATACACCGCGTTTTTGCAAGCAGATCTTTCCCCCAAGAAGCGCAAGCCTGAGGGCTTGCAGGCGGCGTTTGAGTCTGCCTTCCCCATCGTCTCTCACAACGGCTTTGTGGAGATGAAGTTCATTGAGTACACCTTGGGCAAGCCCGCATTTGATGTGCGCGAGTGCCAGACCCGTGGTTTGACGTTCGCATCCGCTGTGCGTGCCCGCGTGCAATTGATCATCTATGACCGCGAGTCATCGACGCCCTCTTCCAAGGTCGTCAAAGAGGTCAAAGAGCAAGAGGTCTACATGGGCGAAGTGCCCTTGATGACCGAAAAAGGTTCGTTCGTGATCAACGGCACCGAGCGCGTGATCGTGTCTCAGTTGCACCGTTCACCTGGCGTGTTCTTCGAGCACGACAAGGGCAAAACCCACAGCTCCGGTAAGTTGCTGTTCTCAGCTCGCATCATTCCTTACCGTGGGTCATGGTTGGACTTTGAGTTTGACCCCAAAGACTTCTTGTACTTCCGTGTCGACCGCCGCCGCAAGATGCCCGTGAGCATTTTGTTGAAGGCCATTGGCCTGACACCAGAAGCCATCCTGGCGAACTTCTATGTGAACGACCACTTCCGTCTGATGGATAGCGGCGCGCAAATGGAGTTTGTCGCCGATCGCTTGAAAGGTGAAATTGCGCGCTTTGACTTGGTCGACAAGACCGGCAAGGTCGTGGTTGCCAAAGACAAGCGCATCACCGCTCGACACACCCGTGAGATGGAGCAGGCTGGCACCACCCACATCTCCGTTCCTGAAGAGTTCTTAATTGGCCGCGTGGTCGCCAGCGACATCGTGGATCCTGAGACGGGCGAAGTGATTGCCAAGGCCAACGACGAGCTGACCGAGGGTTTGCTCAAAGCCTTGCGCGAAGCCAATATCCAAGACTTGGCGTGCATCTACACCAACGAGTTGGACCAAGGCGCATACATCTCCCAGACCCTGCGCACCGACGACACCAACGGCGAATTTGCCGCGCGTGTGGCGATCTATCGCATGATGCGCCCTGGTGAGCCGCCCACCGAAGACGCTGTCCAAGCATTGTTCCAACGTTTGTTCTACAACCCCGACACCTACGACTTGTCTCGCGTGGGTCGCATGAAGTTCAACGCCCGCGTAGGCCGCAGCGAGAGCGAAGGCGAGCGCGTGTTGTCCAATGAGGACATCTTGGCTGTCGTCAAGATCCTGGTGGACTTGCGCAATGGCCGCGGCGACGTTGACGACATCGATCACTTGGGCAACCGCCGCGTGCGTTGCGTAGGTGAGTTGGCCGAGAACCAATACCGCACGGGTTTGGCCCGCATCGAAAAAGCCGTGAAAGAGCGTTTGGGTCAGGCCGAGCAAGAGCCTTTGATGCCTCACGACTTGATCAACTCCAAGCCCATTTCGGCCGCGTTGAAAGAGTTCTTTGGTGCATCCCAGCTGTCTCAGTTTATGGACCAAACCAACCCCTTGTCTGAGATCACGCACAAGCGCCGTGTTTCTGCCTTGGGCCCTGGTGGTTTGACCCGTGAACGCGCTGGCTTTGAAGTGCGTGACGTGCACGTGACCCACTACGGCCGCGTGTGTCCTATCGAAACGCCAGAGGGTCCAAACATTGGTTTGATCAACTCATTGGCGTTGTACGCGCGCTTGAACGAGTATGGTTTCATTGAAACCCCTTACCGCCGCGTTGTGGACGGCAAGGTCACCAAAGAAATCGACTACCTGTCCGCCATCGAAGAGGGCAAGTACGTGATCGCTCAGGCCAACGCGCCTTTGAACGATGCTGGCGAATTGGTCGGTGATTTGATCTCTGCCCGCGAAAAAGGCGAATCCGTTTTGGTCAACGCGGAACGCATCAACTACATGGATGTGTCACCCGCGCAGATCGTCTCAGTCGCTGCATCCATCGTGCCTTTCTTGGAGCACGACGACGCGAACCGCGCCTTGATGGGCGCCAACATGCAGCGCCAAGCTGTCCCTGTGCTGCGTCCTGAAAAGGCTGTGGTGGGAACCGGTATCGAGCGCGTTGCCGCCGTTGACTCTGGCACCGTCGTGACCGCCTTGCGCGGTGGCGTGGTGGATCACGTCGATGCCACCCGCATTGTGGTGCGCGTCAACGACGCCGAAGCGCAAGCTGGTGAAGTCGGTGTCGACATCTACAACCTGATCAAGTATCAGCGCTCCAATCAAAACACCAACATCCATCAGCGTCCTATCGTCAAAAAGGGCGACATCATCGCCAAAGGGGACGTGGTCGCGGACGGTGCATCCACCGACTTGGGTGAATTGGCCTTGGGTCAAAACATGTTGGTCGCGTTCATGCCCTGGAACGGTTACAACTTCGAAGACTCGATCCTGATTTCCGAGCGAGTCGTTGCCGAAGACCGTTACACCTCGATTCATATCGAAGAATTGGTCGTGATGGCTCGCGACACCAAGCTCGGCGCGGAGGAAATCACCCGCGATATCCCGAACTTGGCTGAGCAACAGCTGAACCGTTTGGACGAATCCGGCATCATCTACGTGGGCGCAGAAGTGTCCCCCGGCGATGTGTTGGTCGGCAAGGTCACGCCCAAGGGTGAAACCACGCTGACGCCCGAAGAAAAGCTGCTGCGCGCCATTTTCGGTGAGAAGGCATCTGACGTGAAAGACACGTCCTTGCGCGTCGACCAAGGCTCGCAGGGCACCGTCATCGATGTCCAAGTCTTCACCCGTGAAGGCATCGAGCGTGACCGCCGTGCGCAGCAAATCATTGACGACGAGTTGAAGCGTTTCCGTCTCGATTTGAACGATCAATTGCGCATCGTTGAAAACGATGCCTTCAAGCGTTTGGAGCGTTTGCTCGTTGGCAAGATCG
>JALQVJ010000004.1 GCA_023260355.1 Burkholderiaceae bacterium
CCGCTCAAGTAATAAAAATAGCTGTCGTGGCGATAAGGATAGTCGGCATCCCGATTGCGCACCCGCGTCGGCGCGGTCGGAATGATGGCCACGTCTTGAGCCCCCAGTTGCTGTGCCAGTCTTTGGCGACGCGCCTGGTAAATCGCTGTTGTTGAATCCGTCATGTGTTGCTTTCGTTCAGTGAATGCAGCCGCTCTGGTGTTCCCACGTCGACCCATGCACCGGTGTAAATCGCGCCAGTCACTTTGCCTTGGGCCGCCGCAGCCTTGAGCAGTGGACCCAAGGCGGCACTTTGGCCACTTGGGTTGCCGGGTGGGATATCGACCCACGGGGCTTGAAACAACTCGCGGCGAAACAGGCCCATGGTCGAGTAGGTGAGGCGAGCGCCTGGGTTGTCCGAAGCGGTGCTGACCAAACCCTCGGCGCTGAGCGCAAAGTCACCTTGTGGGTGGTGCGTTGGGTTGGGCACGAGCCAAATGTGCGCCAAGGCCTGACTTTGCTGAAATTGGTGCACGCATGCAGGCTCGAAGTGAAAGTCAGGCGCCCAAACGTCTGCCGCCGCCACCCAAAACACCGCCGGCAAATATGGCAACGCTCGGGCGATGCCTCCCGCAGTCTCGAGGGCATGCCCAAAATCCGCCCCCTCGCGCGACCACCGGATGGCTGGCTTAGCGGGCTCGCCCGTTTCTGCAGCGCGCGCTCGGTGGGCTTCAATTTGATCACCCAACCACGCCGTATTGACCCAAATTTCGTCGACTTGTGCCTGGGCCAAACGATCAAGCGCCCAGTCAATCAGTGGCTTCCCACGCACCGAAAGGAGAGGCTTGGGCGTGTGGTCCGTCAGCGGCCGCATGCGCTCCCCGCGACCTGCCGCTAATAAAAAGGCTGAGGTGTTCATCGCCCTGCATTCTCTCTGATTTGATGCCAGTCGGCTTGGGGTAAGCCACCCCGCTAAAATCGGGCTTTCTTGTTTTTGGTTCTTGCACCGCCCACACCGCTTTTCCATCCTCTCTTCACTCGACTCCAACATGTCCCAATCTCAACACATGGCCAACGCCATCCGCGCCCTTGCAATGGACGCCGTTCAACAAGCCAAGTCGGGTCACCCCGGCGCCCCGATGGGCATGGCCGACATCGCTGTGGCTTTGTGGGCCCGGCATTTGCAACACAATCCAGCGGACCCACAGTGGCTCAACCGTGACCGCTTTGTGTTGTCGAATGGCCATGGCTCGATGTTGATCTATGCCTTGCTGCATTTGTCTGGATACGACCTGCCCATTGAAGAGCTCAAGAACTTCCGCCAGCTGCACAGCAAGACACCTGGGCACCCTGAAGTTGGCATCACTCCCGGTGTCGAGACCACCACCGGCCCGTTGGGGCAAGGCATCACCAACGCAGTCGGCATGGCGTTGGCAGAGAAGATGTTGGCCGCAGAGTTCAATCGCGAAGGACATACCGTCGTCGATCACCACACCTACGTGTTTTTGGGAGACGGCTGCTTGATGGAGGGCGTCAGCCACGAAGCTTGCGCACTCGCAGGCGCATGGAAGCTCAACAAGCTGGTGGCGCTGTACGACGACAACGGCATTTCAATTGACGGCCAAGTGACGCCATGGTTTGGCGATGACACGCCTGCGCGCTTCAAAGCCTACGGTTGGCAAGTCATTGGCCCCGTTGACGGCCACGATGTGGACGCTGTGGACGCTGCGATTGCAGCAGCCAAACGCAGTGCCGATCGCCCAACGCTCATCGTGTGCAAGACGGAGATCGGCAAAGGCTCACCCAACCGTGCTGGCACGGCCAAGGCACATGGCGAGCCACTCGGTGGCGACGAGATTGCATTGACGCGTGCAGCGATCAACTGGCCTCACGCACCCTTTGAGATCCCAGCAGACATCTATGCCGCTTGGGATGGCAAGCCTCGCGGCAATGCAGCGCAAGCCGCCTGGCAAAAGAAGTTTGACGCCTACGCCAAAAAATTCCCCGCGCAAGCAGCAGAGCTGCAGCGACGCATGGCTGGAGAGCTGCCGGCCAATTTCCAGCAAGTGGCACTCGACGCGATCATTGCGGCGCACTCCGCGCACGAAACCGTGGCCTCTCGCAAGGCATCACAACTTGCGTTGAACGCATTCACTGCAGCCCTGCCGGAAATGCTCGGTGGCTCCGCAGATTTGACGGGCTCCAATTTGACAAACACGCCCTCGACGCTGGCCTTTCGTGTTGACGTCGCAGGTGACGTGGTGCGCAATGAGGCCGGCCAAATCGGCCGCCACATCAACTACGGTGTGCGCGAGTTCGGCATGGCCGCCATCATGAATGGCGTGGCCTTGCACGGCGGCTACAT
>JALQVJ010000028.1 GCA_023260355.1 Burkholderiaceae bacterium
CCTCTTGGGCATAGCCGTCTGCAATGATCAAAATGTCGCGGTGAAAGAGCATGGTGGCTTTGGGCTTGCCGGTCGTGCCACTGGTGAAGCCGAGCAAGGCCACATCGTCCCGCCCGGTGCGCACGGCTGCAAATTTGACCGGCTTGGACAAGGCCGCCCGATCTAACTCGCTGTCGTGGTTGGCCGTGCCATCAAACGACACCACTTGCAGCGCATGCTTTGACGCCGCCGAGGCTTGCACCAACTCGTCCATCATGCGGCTGTCGCACAAGGCCAGCTTGACCTCCGCCATGTCGATGATCGCGCTCAACTCTGTGGCCCGCAGCAAGGGCATGGTGTTGACCACCACCGCCCCGGCTTTGGTCGCCGCCAGCCAACAGGCCACCATGGCAGGGTTGTTGCCCGAGCGGATCAACACCCGGTTGCCCGGCTGCACGCCGTAATCTTCGACCAGCGTGTGGGCGATGCGGTTGGTCCAGTCGGCCAACTCTTTGTAGGTGCGCTGGCGGCCATTGCCGATCAAAGCCACGTGATCGCCAAAGCCCTTGTCGACCATGGCGTCGGTCAAGGCCACACCCACATTCAAATACTCGGGGTACGGGAAGTCTTCGAGCAAAAAGTCGGGCCATTGCTCAGGCGGGGGTAAATGATCGCGGCAAAAGGTATCGACGTGGGCGCTGGGTCCGAGGTTCAGGGTCTTGGCCATGGTTTGCTCCTGCGGGATGGACTGTCGGTGGCGGGTTCACTGCATGGTTTGGCGCGCGATGATGACCCGCTGGACATCAGAGGCACCCTCGTAAATACGCAGCGCGCGGATTTCGCGATAGAGACTTTCGACCACGCTGCCCTGGCGCACGCCATCGCCCCCGTGTAACTGCACCGCTTGGTCGATCACGGCCTGCGCGCGGTCCGTGGCGTAGAGCTTCGCCATGGCGGCTTCGCGACTCACACGCGCCGCACCCATGTCTTTGGTCCAAGCGGCACGGTAGACCAGCAAGGCCGCGGCGTCGACATCCACTGCCATGTCTGCGATGTGACCCTGAACCAGTTGCAAGTCGCCCATGGGTGCACCCGCAATGCTGCGGCTGCCGACGCGAGCCAAGCTCTCATCCAACGCCCGGCGCGCAAATCCCAGCGCTGCGGCACCAACGGTTGAGCGAAATACGTCCAGCACCGACATGGCGATGCGAAAGCCTTGCCCGCGCTCGCCAATCAAGGCCGACTCCGGCACCACCACGCGGTCAAAGCGCAAGCGTGCCAGCGGGTGCGGCGCCATCACCTCCAGGCGCTCAGCCACTGTCAAGCCTGGCGTGTTGGCGGGTACCAAAAAAGCGGACAAGCCCTTGGCACCTGGCGCCTCGCCGGTGCGCGCGAAGACGACATAGACGTCAGCAATGCCGCCGTTGGAAATCCAGGTCTTTTCGCCATTGAGCACAAACCCGTCCGCACAAGCCTCTGCCGTCATGGTTGTGTTGGCCACGTCGGACCCTGAGGCCGGTTCGGTCAACGCAAATGCCGACAAGGCTTGACCGCTGCGTGTGCGCTGCAGCCATTGGCGTTGCTCAGGCGTGCCAAACAAACTGACCGCACCCATACCCAAGCCCTGCATGGCAAAGGCGAAGTCGGCGAGACCGTCATGCCGTGCCAGCGTCTCGCGGATCAAGCACAGCGCACGCACATCCAACTTTTGGCCCGCATCTGCGCCCGACCATTGCAAAAACCCTGCATCCCCAAGCGCTGCAACCAACCCACGGCAAGCGGCGTCGACATCGGTGTGGTCGACCGGCAAGTGCTGGGCGCACCAGGCGTCCAGGGCGTGCGCGAGCTCACGGTGGTGCTCTTCAAAAAAGGGCCACTGCAAGAAACTTTGATCAGCCATGGTATGTCCTCACGCGAACTTCAGTTGCCTTCGAATACGGGCTTTTCTTTGGCTACAAATGCCTTGTAAGCGCGCACGAAATCTTCGGTCTGCATGCAAATCGCCTGCGCCTGAGCCTCGGCCTCAATCGCTTGCTCGGGCGTCATCGACCACTCGTGCGACAACTGCGTCTTGGTGATGCCGTTGGCAAAGGTGGGGCCCGCTGTGATGGTTTGCGCCAACGCAATCGCCTGGGCTTCCAGCACGGCTGCGTCATGCAAAGCGTTGAAGTAGCCCCAGGCCAGCCCTTCTTGCGCGGTCATGACTCGGCCCAAATACAGCAACTCGGCCGCACGACCCTGTCCGATGATGCGCGGCAAGATCGCGCACGAGCCCATGTCACAGCCGGCCAAGCCGACGCGGTTGAACAAAAATGCTGTCTTGGCCTGTGGCGTTGCCAAGCGCAAGTCGCTGGCCATGGTGATGATGGCCCCTGCCCCGACGGCCACCCCGTCGACCGCCGAGATGATGGGCTTGCCACAGCCCAACATGGCTTTGACCAAGTCTCCGGTCATGCGTGTGAACTTGAGCAAGTCCTTCATGTCCATCTGCACCAAGGGGCCGATGATGTCATGCACATCGCCGCCGGAGCAAAAGTTGCCACCGTTGGGCGCAAACACCACAGCGTGGACATCGTCGGCGTAGACCAAATCGCGGAAGGTGTCGCGCAATTCGGCATAACTGTCGAAGGTCAAGGGGTTTTTGCGTTCCGGGTGCTTGAGGCGAATCACCGCCACGTCACCGTGCATGTCCCACTGAAAATGTTGCGGCTTCAAGCCCGCCATGCTGCTCATGTTGCGTCTCCTTTGATGCGTGCCAGCAAGCTGCTGGCCTGTGCGACTTCGCTGTCGTCGAGCACACTGAGCAAGTCCGTGACCCACTCCTCGTGCACGGCAGCCATGCGTTCGAAATCCGCGCGCCCCAATTCGGTCAGCGCCACACGCGCCGAACGGCGGTCGCCTGCCACCGATTGGCGCTCGACGGCCCCCTCGTCAGCCAAGCGATCAACCAAACCGGTCACGTTGCCGTTGGAGACCATCAAGGCCTGCGACAACTGCCCCATGGTCAGACCCTCATCGCTTTTATGCAGTGCGGCCAACACATCAAAGCGCGGCAACGTGGTGCCGAACTCGCTGCGCACGCGTTCGCGCAAGGCCCCCTCGATATGGCGACTGGCCTTGAGGAGTCGCAACCACAAGCGCAGCCGCTGTTTGCTCGGCGTCAGGCTTTTGCTGCTCATGCTTGGCCTCCGGTGATCTCAATGGTTTGGCCGCTGACCGAGCCTGCCGCGTCGGCGCAAAGGTGGAGCACCCAAGCCGCGACTTCTTCGGGTTCGATCAAGCGGCCGTGGCGATTGCTGCCACTCAAGGCCGCTTCGGCCTCGGCTGCGGGCATAGACGAGCGCGCCATGATAGCCTGCACACTGCGCGCCACAATCGGCGTGCGCACAAAGCCGGGGCACAGTGCATTGGCCGTGATGCCCGTGCCCATGCACTCTTCAGACAAGACGCGGGTCAAGCCAATCAACCCGTGCTTGGACGCGGCGTATGCGGCGGTGTACTTGGCGCCGCGCAGACCTGCAACCGATGCCACGCTGATGATGCGCCCCCAGCCGCTCGCCAACATGTGGGGCAAGACTTCGCGACAACACAAAAACGCGCCATCCAAATTGGTCGCCATGACCCGCCGCCACATGTCTAATGAGGTCTTGGCGGTGGGCGCCGTCTCGGCGATACCCGCATTGACGACCAAGATGTCAATCGGCCCAGCACGCTTGGCGGCCTCGACCATGGCCGCCTGCACGCTGGCTTCATCGCTGACATCCATCACTTGGGCATAGAGGCCTGTGGACTCTCCAACGGCCTCTTGCAAGACGCCCAAACGTCGACCCGTGATGGTCACCGTGGCACCGGCTGCGCGCAATGCCTGCGCGCTGGCCCAGCCAATGCCGCTGCCACCACCGGTGACCAACGCGTGTTTGCCACTCAAGTCTGTCATACGCGAATCAACTCCCGCTCACGCTCTTTGATGCGCGCCAACTGGCGCTGCCCCGGGATATAGGGTTTGGGCCAACGCGCCTGTGAATCACCGGCATCGGCGGCAGCATGCAAGGTCCAGTAGGGGTCGCTCAGGTGCGGACGCGCCAAGCACACCAAGTCGGCGCGACCTGCCATTAGAATGGAATTAACGTGATCGGCCTCATAGATATTGCCGACCGCCATGGTCTTGATACCCGCTTCGTTGCGGATGCGGTCAGAAAAAGGTGTTTGGAACATGCGTCCATAAACCGGCGCATCCTCTGGCGTGGTCTGCCCCGCAGACACGTCGATGATGTCGGCGCCCGCCTCGGCGAACCAGCGCGCAATGGCCACGGCGTCTTCGGGTGTAGTGCCCGCCTCGCCCATCCAGTCGTTGGCGCTGATGCGCACCGACATGGGCTTGTGTGCAGGCCAAGCCGCGCGCATCGCGGCAAAGACCTCCAACGGATATCGCATGCGGTT
>JALQVJ010000074.1 GCA_023260355.1 Burkholderiaceae bacterium
AACAGGAAGCCATGCAGGTGTTACATGACAGTTGGGAGTTGTGATGGCATTCAAGAAGGGCAGCAACATGCCGCGGGTCGCGCCACCAGCGCCCAGAATCAGCACGCGCTTGTTCTTGATGGGGCGCTGCATGTTGTGCACGACGTCACGTGTCAAACCCACGCCGTCAAAGTTTTCAGCCCACACGCGGTCACCGTCAAACTTCAATGCATTGGCCGCGCCGCACTGCTGGGCTGCCACACTCGCATCGGTGGCATACGCCAATGCGTCGAGCTTGAATGGAACTGTGACGTTCAGGCCCAAGCCACCCGCTGCACGGAACGCATCGGCGGTGGCTTTGAACTGACCCAATGGCCCCTCAATCCTTTCGTAACGCAAGGCATGCCCTGCGAGTTGGGCAAACCCCAAGTGAATGGTCGGCGATTTGGATTGGGCGATCGGGTTGCCGATCACGGCATAGCGGTCTGTCATTGTGGTTTGGGTCAGAAACGAGCAGCAGCAAGTCTATCCTGTCGCCTCACTGGGGTTCGAGCACCCGCATGGCGGCACCGAGCGCGTCGTCGGTGTGTGCCAACCACTGTTCGCCAAGCCACCTCGCCCAATGTTGCTCGCTGCCATAGTGAAGCCGCCACTCGTGCAAACGTCGGGTGCGCAACTGCAGCGCATACTCTGCCGTGAAGCCCATCGCACCATGCACCGCATGTGCAATCGGCGCACACACGGTCACCGCCTCGCTGGTGCGCTGCTTGGCAACTGCCAACGCTGTCAGGCTGAACTGGTTCAGGGGCGAGTGCCAACCGATTTGTGCGGCCATGCGGGCTGCGAACACATGCTCGGCCATCACGCTCAACTGTTGCTGGATGACCTGGATCTTGGAGATGGGCTTGCCGAATTGGACGCGCTCATTGGCGTATTGCATGCTCAGCTCAAACGACCATTCCAGTGCCCCCGCCATCAGCGCGGCCGACGTCACAGCGGCCCAGGCTGTCCATGCGGCATCGGGAAGCGGCACGGCATCGGCGCTCGGCCAAGATGGCCATGTCCACTGCGCGTCGAGGCCTCCGGGACCACCGCTGGGCGCGATCTCGGCACTCCCAGCTGGCAACAGCCAATGCTGGCCTTGGTGATGCACCACCGCGTGGTCTGCCACGCGACCCCACGGAACTGACACGCTGATGGGGTCGGTTGCAGTGGTGTCTGTGGGCTCAGCGATCGCGATCGGGCCGCTGGGCGCAGCCACGCCGTGCAAGGCCAACAATCCGCGGGCCACCATGGTGTGTGCCCACGGCAGAGGGAGGGCGTGCTGGCCACTGCAAATGGCGATACCCAAAGCGTCAGCGGGCGACAAGCCTGCTCCCCCCATGGCCTCGCTAACCAAGGCGTCTGTGAACCCAGATGACTCCAACGTGTCCCACAGTGGGCGCCAATCTTGCCCTGCTTCGATGCGCTGAATCACTGCACTCGAACAATGGTCGCCCAGCAGGTGAGTGACCGCATCAATGATGTCTTGGTTCATGGCTTTACCTCAGTCCCAAACCGCGTGCAATCATGCCGCGCAAAATTTCTCGTGTGCCGCCCCGAAGCGAATAAGAGGGCGCAATTTGCGTCACGTAGGCCAGTGTCTGTTGCAGTGCCATAGGGGTGGCTCGGCCCGGGTTGTCGCCGAGCGCAGCGCCGACGAGCAGGGGCAGATCTTGCTCAAACTGGGTTCCTAAATCTTTCACCAATGCGGCCTCCACCACTGGGCTCTTGCCTTCAGCCAATTGCGACATCAATGAGATGCCCATGGCGCGCAAGACCGTGAGGTGACTCAGCAAACGCCCAAGCAACGGGGCGTGGATCTTGGCGCGCTCGCGGTCTTCGCGCAAAAAATCGATCCAAGTGTTGAGCAAAACGACGCTGGAGTAGATGCGCTCTGGGCCACTGCGCTCAAAGGCCAACTCCGACACCACTTGCTCCCAGCCACCGCCTTCCTCACCAATCAGCGCATCGGGTGCCAGCTGCACGTTGTCAAACGTCACTTCCGAAAAATGCTCGTCACCCGTCAAGTCGCGAATGGGCTTGATGGTGATACCTGGCAGACTCAGGTCGACGATCACCTGCGACAAACCGGCATGGCGATCCGAGGGCTCACCAGAGGTGCGCACCAGTGCGATCATGTAGTGCGACCGAAACGAGTTGGTGGTCCAGACCTTGCGGCCGTTGAGCAGCCACCCGGCGCCGTTGGGCGTGGCGCGTGTGGTCACACTGGCAAGGTCAGAGCCGCTGTTGGGCTCGCTCATGCCGATGCAAAAGAAAGCTTCAGCTCGGCAGATCTTGGGCAAATAAAACTGCTTTTGGGCCTCAGTGCCGTATTTCAAAATCAACGGGCCACTTTGCCGATCGGCGATCCAGTGCGCAGACACGGGGGCGCCGGCATTCAGCATCTCCTCTACCACCACATACCGGGTGAACGGACTGCGCCCATGGCCGCCATAGGCCTCGGGCAGCGTCAGCCCCAACCAACCCTGTGCCGCCATGGCGCGGCTGAAGTCCGCATCAAATCCCATCCATGAACGGGCCTTTTGTGCAGGGCTGATGCCTTGCAGGGCGCCATTGAGAAATTGCCGGACGTCGGCCCGAATGGCTTCGTCCTCGGCCGGTACAAACGTGAGGTTCAGTGGATTCATCATGCGAGCAAATCTCTGAAGTTGGGGTGCGCAATGGCACACAGGTTTCGGCGCAACTGCTCGGGAGAGACGTTGCGCACAGCGGCGACACCATACTCGGTGACGATGTAATCCAGGTCGCTTGCGGTCAGACTGCGTGGCGTGTTCGCGTCGAGGAGCTTCACGATGTTGCTGACGGTGGCGTCGCGATTGGCGCTGCGCAGAGCAATGATGCTCTTGCCCCGGGGTGCTTTCGATGCCCCTTGGGCAAAGTCGAGCAGGCCGCCGGGTGTCGCGATCAATCGCCCACCCATGGTTTGGGCGTTGGCGTTGCCCGTCAGGTCCACTTGCAAAACGCTGTTGATGCAGCAAAGGCCCTCGATGCGCGCGAGCGTGGACTGCGCGTGGGTGTAGTTGCAGGGATGAAACTCAAACTGTGGGTGGTGATCTAAGTAGCGATAAAACTCTGGTGTGCCGCCTGCCATCGTGGTGATGCACATGCCCGCGTGATCGCGCTTGGTGCTGTTGTCGATCACGCCCGATTCGATCAACGGGCGCACCGCGTCAGTGACGATGCCACTGTGCAGGCCCAAGTGCTTCAAGTGGCCCAAGCGCGAGAGGACCATGTCCGGCAGGGCGCCGATGCCCAGTTGCAAGACGTCGCCTGAGTTCACCAAGCCAGCGATGTGTTCTGCGATGTTGAGCTCCAAGGCGTCCCCTTCTGCAGGGGCCGATTGGTGCAACGCGTGATTGACCTCGAGGAAGCCGTGGATGTCCCTGCTGGGCAATTGAACTGGGCCACGGGTGCGGGGCATTTGCGCATTGACTTCGGCCACGACCATGGGTTTTTGTGCCAGCACAGCCCCCATGTAATCCACTGAAATACCCAGTGAATGCAGGCCATGATCATCTGCCGGGGCGACTTGGAGCAGCAGCAAGTCGGCCTGAATCGCGCCAGAGACGAACGCCTCAGGCACCTGCGAAAAGCGTGTGAAATTGGGCTTCACCCATCCTTCAGCGATGGGCTTTCTCAGCGCCTTACCTGGAAAAAACGCCTCCACGTGCAAGTGCCGAGTAGTTTCCGGAGTGGCGTACGGGGCATCGCCCATGGGCATGAATACATAGAGTTTGGCGCCAGAGATTTCAGGGGCGATTTCAGCGAGTTGTTGGGCCAGCAAAGCCGGCTCGGCGAACCCCGAGTGCAG
>JALQVJ010000182.1 GCA_023260355.1 Burkholderiaceae bacterium
AGAGAGCAGCAAAGTATCCAAGACCGGCTGGTCAAATTGCAAGCCTACGGCGTCTTGATTCAACTCCAGCAAACGCATGTCAAACGCGGCGTTGTGCGCGATCAACACAGTGCCGCTCGCAAACGCATGAAAGCTGGGCAGTACATCCAAGATCCTGGGCTGGCCTTTCACCATCTCAGGCGTGATCCCATGCACCGGGATCGTGATCGCAGGGATGTCGCGCTGTGGGTCAACCAGCTGGTCAATTTGCTCACCGGGCTTGAGCTTGCCGTTGACTATCCTGACCGCGCCGAGCTGGATGATTTCATCGCCGCCTGATGGGTTCATGCCCGTGGTTTCGGTATCGAATACCGTATATGCCAATGATTCGAGTGGTCGCTCATCCATGGCATGGCCGAACTCAGATGTCGCAAACAAATCAAAATCGAAAAATTCGGGGCGTTCCGCATCGGGCGGCAACTCCGCCTCTGGTGAACGCGGCCGGTGCAGCGGCAAACTCCATCGGAAAAAGGCCTCATGCCGGACTCTGGCTCTCTCGAACCACATGGACGCATCGTGGCGTTTGACCACGTCGCGCACTGAAAGTGGCGACAGGCCGCTACCGACCTGCATGGGATCGAGCTCCCAACTCATTGCCGTCTCAGTGGATAGCACGCCCCCGGTCCATACCAAGTCCAACAAAGCGCGGCCCTCTTCTTGGGACACCCGCAGTCGCAGGTGGCGCAATTCAAACGATTCAGCCAATCGCAATGACAGATGTGCAAAGGCTTGCACCAGTGAGTAACTGTCCACTTTGATCCAAAGGGCTTCGTCACTCGGCTCAATCACCCATGTCACTGGCACCCAAGACTCCAGTTGACGCTTGGCCACAAGCACCAAATCCGACGCCACCATTTCCTGCAATGGCCAGCGTTTGATGAAATCAACAGACGCCCGATTCGACGTGCTTTGAATCCGGGCCTGCATGGATCGGACTTCTTCGTGAATGATGCGACGAACACTCACACGCGTTTGAGGATCCAAATCATTGCGCTCGAGCGTCTCAACGGCAGACTTCATGTTGGCCAATGATGCCCGCCCCATCTCGGTCAACTGATGCAGCAAAGCGTCCCGTTCAGCCTGCTCCTCGAACTCCCGCGTGATGTTATCGACCAGCAATACAAACCCGTCGAGCTTGCCACCCGCAGAGGTATCCGAACTTTTGGACACCGACCCCACGTGCACACGCAGCAGGTGTCCTGTCGGTGTGGCGGTCACAAAAGTCGCTGAGGGGCTAGCCGCCCCCCTCTCCAGGCGCACCTGAACTTCTTGTAACGCATGCCGGATCAAGGCCTGGTCGAGCACGGCATAAATGGAGCGGCCTACGCCAAGCCAGGCGGCCTCGCTGGCGCCCTTGCCTGCCAACGCCTTGAACTGCAGCCTTGCACGCTGGTTGAACAGCAACACTTGCCCATCTGAGTTACAGACCACGACGCTTTGGCTCAATTCCGCCATCAAAGCTGCCAGCTGGTTGCGCTCAGACTGCACGCGCTGAATGCCTTCTTGAACGCGCTGCGCCACATCGGCCTCAAGCCCGGCGCGCTGCCCGAGAAGGCCGTTGATGGACCTGATCAAAGGTGCTGTCAGGCTTGACTCTGCATCGCCAAGCGACGCGAGATCACGGTGCAGCACCGCTTGCTCAATGCGTTCGGCCAACTGCCCAATGGGAGCAATCCAGCGCAGATAGGCCCATCGACCCGTCCACATGATCAGGCCGGCCGCAACGGCCACACCCATCAAAATCAGGGGCCAACGCTGCAAGAGTGCATCGGCCAAAGCGCCTTTGATCTCCAATGGAAAAGTGCTGCCCACCAACCACGCCACGAACAAAGCCCAAAGCACGACGCCCAGCGTACACAGGGCCACTGCGCCCCACAGCCAAAACGGCAATCGCTGCTTCACGTGCGCCCTCCTGCTCGGCAGCCCAGCCTGGCCGCGCGGCGATTGCGTACGGGCATTCGACCCAGCAAACGCAACGACTCCACCGCGGCTCTCCAGGCATCAGCAGGCGCCGACGCACCGCACCTGGCTCTGCCAAACCCACCGCCCCCGATCCCACCTCCCCCAGTCCCCAAGCCCGCATGCTGGGACAACTGGGCGCTGGGGTGCAGGGACATTTTCATAGGCACGGCAGAGTGCGGATGGCCATCACAATCAGCGTGTTGTTTGCTCGGCAAGCTTTTGCCAAGTCTCGATCACAGTGTCGGGGTTGAGTGAGATGGAGCTGATCCCTTTTTCATGCAACCACAGCGCAAAGTCTGCATGGTCGCTGGGCCCTTGACCACAGATACCTACATACTTGCCCTTCGCACGACAGGCGTTGATGGCCATCTCCAGCAGCGCTTTGACTGCAGGATCTCGTTCATCGAAGTCATGGGCCAAGAGCTCAAGACCAGAGTCGCGATCAAGCCCCAACGTCAATTGGGTCAGGTCATTGGACCCGATCGAGAATCCGTCGAAGTATTCAAGGTATTGATCAGCCAACACCGCGTTGCTGGGAATCTCGCACATCATGATGACCTTGAGGTCATTCTCGCCTCGGCGCAGCCCGTGCTCCGTCAACAACTCTGTGACCCGCTTGGCTTGTCCCAGCGTGCGAACAAAGGGCACCATCACTTGCACGTTGGTCAAGCCCATGTCTTCACGCACGCGACGCATGGCTTCGCATTCCATCGCAAAGGCTTCACCGAAGTCTTCAGAAACATAACGGGATGCTCCGCGGAAGCCTAACATCGGGTTTTCTTCATCCGGCTCATAACGTGATCCACCGATCAACTTCTTGTATTCGTTGGACTTAAAGTCTGACAAACGGACAATGACATCTTTTGGATAGAAAGCTGC
>JALQVJ010000238.1 GCA_023260355.1 Burkholderiaceae bacterium
ACCACGGGTGTTCAATTTCTCGAAGCCGCCCGCGGCATCGCCAGCCAGGCTTGGCCTCAGCGAGACCACTGCATAACTCACCTGCCACTCACTGGCATTCCGTCATGCACACCTCACGCCATTGGGAACATCTCTTTGTAACGGCCGTCGTGCATCCATGCCGCGTGCTTGGGTGCCTTTTTGGTTTGGCCCCACTCTTCCAACATGTCCCACTTGACCTGGTCGAGGGCTTCGAGCATGCCGGGGCGGACCGTGTCACACGCCAACTCCAAGCGGTGTCCGTTGGGGTCAAAGAAGTAGATCGACTGAAACAACGCGTGGTCGGTCGGGCCAATCACGTTGATGCCTTCAGACTCGAGCCGTTGTTTGGCGGCCAGCAAGGTGTCCATATCTGCGACTTTGAAGGCCATGTGTTGGGTCCACTCGGGCGTGTTGGGGTCGCGGCCCATGGGCTTTTGGGTGGGCAGTTCAAAGAACGCCATCACGTTGCCGTTGCCCGCGTCCATGAAGATATGCATGTAAGGGTCTGCCTCGCCAGTCGACGGCACGGCGTCCTCGGCAATCGACAACACCAGTTTCATGCCCAAGTGCTTCTCGTACCAGCGCGCTGTCTCCAGCGCATCTTTGCAACGATAGGCGGCATGGTGAATTTGTTGGACCAACATGTGAGACCTCCTGTTATTCGGTCGTGACCACGCCTCTGCGGGCAATGTCAAACGCTTCCCTGAGCACTGAAATATCGCCGATGTGGTTGGATAAGAGCAGCACCAATCGGGCGTTCAGTTCTTGGCTTTGTGCGTCGGTCAAATCGCGATGCGCTTCGATCAATGCCTCGTAGAAATCATCGCCCGGCGTGTAGTCGCGAAAGTAGCGCACACCGGGTTCAAAGAAGTGGGGTTCGGTGTTCAATGGCATGCCATGGCTCCTTCCAGTTGCGCCAACTCATGGCCACAGGCGCGGCGGACTGCGGCGGACACTTGCGCCAATTCAACCTGGCGCCAACGCGCGGCGACGTGCTGGTCAGGGCGCACCAAATAGGCCGTGCCCTCTTGCAAATCAAAGCGCGATTGCATGCGACCCTTGGTATCGATCAAACAGGGCAAGCCTGCCACGGCGCCCGCGCCACTCACCACCATGACTTGCACGGGAACGTCTTGCGCGCCCAATTCATTGGCCATCGATTGCCATTGCGCCACGGCCGCGGCGCCGGCCTTGGCGGCGTCTGGTGTGTAGATCAGCAGCGTGAACGCATTGCCCAAGTGGTGCAGCAGCCATTGGTTGCCGTTGACGGGTGCGTCGTCAATCGGCGCACCTGGCACCATGTTGCCGGCGAAGGCGTCGGTCTCTGGTGTGTTCAACGAAGACTGGGTGTAGTAGGTCGGCACCGACAGGCGGCCCGAGTTGACCAGTTTGCGAGCGAACGGGTAGTCCCTCGCCAAGTCCAACACCGCGTTGCGAAACACCTTGCTCATCGCGCTTTTGGGCGTGATGAAGTCGGTGGAGCGGGTCGAGTTCAGGATGTTCTCGTCGGCGGCAAATCCACGCTCTTCGCTGTAGGTATCCAACAATGTGGCGGGGGCCTTGCCGTCCATCACGAGCTTGAGCTTCCAGGCCAAGTTGTCGGCGTCTTGCACGCCTGAGTTCGCACCCCGTGCGCCGAACGGCGACACCTGGTGCGCGGAGTCACCCACAAACAGCACGTGTCCGTGGTTGAAGCGATTCATGCGCCGACATTGGAAGGTGTAGATGCTCACCCACTCCAACTCAAACCCCACGTCGGGCCCCAGCATTTGCTGAACCCGAGGAATCACATTTTCCGGCTTGACCTCTTCGACCGGATCGGCGTCCCAGCCCAACTGGAAGTCGATGCGCCACACGCGATCGGGTTGCGCATGCAAGAGCACCGATTGGTTGGGGTGGAACGGCGGATCGAACCACAGGCGCCGCTCCACGGGAAAGTCGACGTCCATGACGACGTCGGCGATCAGGAATCGGTCTTTGAAAATCTTGCCCTCGATATCCAGCCCCAACATGCGGCGAATCGGGCTGCGCGCGCCATCCGCCACGATCAGCCAATCGCAGGTCAAGTCGTACTCGCCGTCTGGCGTCTGGACCCGGAGGCTGGCTTGGGCCTCGCCCGGCGTGACTTGCACGACTTGATTGCGAAAACGCATTTCAACGCCATCGAGCTCGCGCAGGCGCGCCAACATGTAGCTCTCGAGGTAGTACTGCTGCAAATTGACCATGCCGGGGCGCTGGTGATCCGGCTCCGGCAAGAGGTTGAAGCTGAACACCTCTTCCTCGACGCGATAGGTGCGACCGACGTTCCAAGACACGCCTTTGCTGGCCACCGAGTTGCCCACACCCAAACGGTCCAAGACCTCGAGCGTGCGCTTGGCGTAACACACGCCTCGCGAGCCCACCGACACCGTCTCATCATCGTCCAGCAGCAACACCGACTGGCCTTGCTGGGCCAAGTCAATTGCCGTGCTCATGCCCACTGGGCCCGCACCGACCACGATCACCGGGTAGTGCCCTGCCCGCCCCTCACGGATTTCGGGAGGCGTCACATAGTCAAACTTGGGGTACTCAAAGTCCGTGGCCATCGACTAACTCCTTGCCAGAGGCTGGTCAATCCGCAGCTTGCAGGGCGTGCCACATTTCTTGGTCGCGCTGTGCGGTCCAAATGCGCGGGTCGCGCAAACCACCGGCCTCATCATGGGCACGCGTCACATCAAAGGGCAAGCAATGTTCGTAGATAAAGACATGGCCAAACTTGGGGTCCATGTTCTTGCGGGCCAGCGCCATCGTGGCCTTCAAGTCCATGCCTTGTTTGACGGCCTCTTGTGCGCTGCTGTACAGCGTGCTGACGAAGTCACGCGTGTACGCCAAGCCTTTGGCCACCTCGGCTGGGCTTTGCAACGATGGGCCGCGCCCAGGCACCAGCTTTTCAAAGCCCATGGCAGACAGGTTGTCGAGGGTTTGCGGCCAATCGGCCAAATACGCGTCACCGGTGTAGCACGCCGCATCGCACTCGACCAAATCGCCAGAAAAGCAAATCTTTTGGCTGGGCAAATACACAATCGTGTCGCCCTTGGTGTGGCCGCGGCCGACTTGCTTGATCTTGACCTCGAGTTGGCCCATCCAAACCGTCATTTCACCTTGGAAAGTCATGGTCGGCCACGTCAAACCCGGAACGCTCTCGACCGCTTGGAACAAGCGAGGGAAGCGACCGATCTCAGAATCCATGTCTTGCTGGCCACGCTCGACAATCAAGTCCCACGTGTCTTGGCTTGCAATGACTTGCTCCAATCCCTCCCCCTTATAGCCCGAGGCGCCCAGCACCCGCACCGCGTGGTAGTGCGTGAGCACCACGTATTTGATC
>JALQVJ010000276.1 GCA_023260355.1 Burkholderiaceae bacterium
GTGCACGTCTTGGACCAAACGCGAGAGGACTTCCAACGGGATGGGCAAACCTATCAAGCATCAGCCGGAGAGTTGTTGGTGGAGCGCATGGTCAAAGAACTCCATCGCCCCGGTCGAGCTGCCAAGGGTGGGTTTTATGACTACCCCGAAGGTGGCAAAAAGCATTTGTGGCCCGAGCTCTCCCGTCTGTTCGAAACGCCGGACAGCTTGCGTGATGTACAGACCATCCAAGACCGACTGCTCTACCGCCAAGCGGTAGAGACCGCGCGGTGCCTCGAGGAAGGCGTGCTAACGACCGTCCACGACGCAAACATTGGTTCCATATTCGGCATTGGCTTCCCCGTTTGGACAGGCGGCGCGATGCAATTCATCTACGGCACAGGCATCGACGCGTTTGAAGCCCGTTGCAGCGAGTTGGCATCGCGATTCGGTGACGGCTTTGCACTGAGTGATGCCGTGAAGGAAACCATCCGCCGATACCAGCCGCAATATTGACGCCGGCATCGATTGCGTCGACGCCAGCTGGAGCTTGGTGCCGAATCGCTGGCTGTCAAAGCTGCGCAAGCGACCAACAAAAAACCCGCTGATGCGGGTTTTTTGTTGAGGCCGAAGAAGCGGCCTGTGATTGGCTTTAACTGCTCAGGCGAGGGATCAACAGCGTGATCGCAGGGAAAGCAACCAACACAATCACTCGCAACAGGTCCATGCTCACGAACGGCAGCACGCCTCTGTAGGTGCTCTTGATGGGGATATCGGGCGCCATCGACTGGATCACGAACAGGTTCATACCCACCGGCGGCGTGATCAGGCCCACCTCCACGACGATCAGCACCAAGATACCAAACCACACAGCGGTTTCATCGGGTGACAGGCCAAAGTCCAACACTGAAATCATCGGGAAGAAGATCGGCACGGTCAGCAGAATCATCGACAACGAATCCATGACGCAGCCAAAGATCACGTAAAACACCAAGATTGCCGCCAACACCATCCATGGGCTAAACCCTTGGTCTCCAACCCACATCGCCATCTCTTGAGGCAGTCCAGACAGCGCCAAGAAATTGTTGTACGCGACCGCCCCAAGGACAATCAAAAACACCATGGCAGAGCCAGTGGCCGTGCCATCAATGGTATTGGTCAATGTCTGGCGCGTCAGACCGCCACGCAAGTAGGCCAACACACCGGTGGCGATCGCCCCCACGGCAGCGCCCTCGGTCGGCGTGAACATACCGGTGTAGATGCCGCCAACCACGATCAAGAAGATCACGACCACAGGCCAGACCTTGATCAACGCTTGGGCACGCTCTGACCAACTCGCTTTGGGGACTTCGCCAGACAAGTGTGGCTTCCAATGCGCAATCAAACTGATCACTGCCATGTAAGACACGGCAGCCAAAATTCCCGGAAGGAAAGCTGCAGCAAACATCACAGCGATGTTTTGCTCAGTCAAGATCGAGTAAATCACCAACACCACTGAAGGTGGGATCAAGATACCAAGCGTGCCGCCGGCCGCCAAAGCGCCGGTAGCCAAACCACCGTCGTAGCCCAAGCGGCGCAGCTCAGGCAACGCAACCTGACCCATGGTCGCCGCCGTGGCCAGAGATGAGCCACAGATCGAACCAAACCCGGCACATGCACCGACGGCGGCCATCGCCACGCCACCCTTGCGGTGTCCCATGAACACCTCAGCGGCCTTGAACAAGGCCTGAGACATCCCACCCAACGATGCAAACTGTCCCATCAATAGAAACAGCGGGATGATCGTCAATGAGTGGTTGGCGAATTCAACATACGCCAAGGTCTTGATCTGCTGCAGCAGCGGGACCACGTCGCCATAAATCATGGCGGAGCCGGACAAGCCGACCAACAACATCGCAAGCCCAATGGGCATGCGCAAGAAAATCAACAGCAGAACCAATGGGAATGACCAGGCGGCCAGGGTTAAATCATCCATATCAATGCTCCGCTTGTGCCGCTTTTGCGTACTCGGCTGGGGGTTGAACGATGCCGAGCGACTCGAACAATTTCCACAGGTAGGCGACGAGTCCAAGAGTCGCCGGAATGATGGCGGCTGCATAGCCCCACCACAGTGGCATCAGCAGCACAAACGTGGTCTCGCCAGATTCGCGGTGCTCCATCAACTGCACGCCCATGCGCCAAACCAACAACACCCAAACGGCCAACATGAGCACGTTGAACACCACGGTGAGCAAGGCCTTGAAGGCCTGAGGAAACGTACCCCAAACCAAATCGACCACCGCATGGGCGCTGCGCAAATGGGTCCATGGCATAAAACAAAACACCGCAATGCCTGAACCGATTTCAACCAACTCAAAGTCGCCGCGAACCGGCGACAAGCCAATGCTGGTGAGGCTTCGGCCAATGATGCTGACCACACTGAGGGCGGCAATCAGCATCAACACAAATATGCCGAAAAATGCCATGTTTCTGTAGAAACGATAAAAGCGCGAACTCATGCCATGTCCAAACCTAAACGTGAAAACGGTCCGGGCTTTCGTCCGGACCGTTAGGAACAGAGAGGTCAGAGTTTAAATCTGACCCACTCGCACCGAGAGATCACTTGTCGTATTTGGCGACAGTGGCGCGTGCGTCTTTGAGCAGTGCGGCGCCGTCAATGCCAGCTTCCTTGGAACGCTTGACCCAGTCTTGCGTGACTTGGTCAGCGTAGCGACGCCAGCGTTGCATTTCAATCTCGTCGATCACATTGATGGTGTTACCAGCCTTCTTGACCAATGCAATGCCGCCGGCATCGCCACGGTCCATGCCCTCGCCGAAGCGCTTGGCACATGCCATACCGCTTTGGTCATCGATGGCCTTCTTCGCCGCTGGCGGCAGAGACTCATACTTCGCTTTGTTCATCACCACACCAAAGGTGTTGGTGTACAGAGCGATGCCCTTGGCAAACATGGTGTGGTTCTTGACCAGCTGGTGCACCTTCAATGGTGGAACCACTTCGTAGGGGATGGTGGTGCCATCGATCACGCCCTTGGACAGCGCTTCACCCACGGCTGGCACTGGCATACCGATGGGGGTTGCACCCAATGCGGTGATCAAGTCGTTGACCACGCGGCCAGCGCCACGGATCTTCTTGCCCTTGAGGTCTTCCATCTTGGTGACGGGATCTTTGGTGTGGAAGTTGCCAGGACCGTGCGTGTGGACACACAGCAGTTTGACGTCCTTGAACTCGTCCATGGCGTTGCGCTCAACGAAATCTTGGATCGCCATGGAACCCATGGTGGCGTTCTTGGTCATGAAGGGCACTTCGAAGACTTCGGTCTTGGGGAAGCGACCTGGCGTGTAGGACAACACAGTCCAAATGATGTCGACCACACCGTCTTTGGCTTGGTCAAACAACTGTGGGGGTTTGCCACCCAAAGCCATGGAGTCATATTGCTTGATCTTCAAGGTGCCGCCACTGGCGGCCTCCACGTCCTTGATCCAAGGACCAATCACGGTCTTGGGGATCGGCGCTGGAGAAGGCAGCATTTGATGGAAACGCAAAGTCACTTCTTCGGCGTGTACTGCGGGTGCAACCAAGCCACCCAACGCGGCGCTCAATGCAGCAGCACTCAACAGAGTGCGACGGATAGATTTCATGGCAAGTCTCCTGTTTCGGGGGTTAAGTAGATACCTTTGCGCCGCGTACCAGGTGAAGCGCACGACGCAATGATTCATTCATTATCATAAACATCAAAGCAGCGATTGATATTATCGCAAACCCTGATTTCCTCACAAATCAAGCACCAGCTTGGGTGTTTTTGATCTTGAACAGCAGGGCATGATGACGCGCCCATCGGCTTGCTCTTGCGGTGTCAAATAGACATCGCGGTGATCAGGAATTCCTTCAATTACTGAAGTAATACAGGTTCCGCATACACCCTGCTCACACGACACCATAACGTCAACGCCAACCTGCTCGCAGGCTTGAACAATCGTCTGCCCCGCTTCTACCCGGATCGTCTTACCGCTGTTTTGTAGCACGACCTCAAAAGAACCGTCATCCGCTCGGGGTTGTGCGGCGTCAGCACTGAAATACTCCCAGTGCAACCGATCCTCGGCAACGCCTGCCGCTCGGGCCGCCGCCAGTCCAGCATCCATGAAGGCTTGAGGACCACAGACGTAGACATGTTCATCCGGCTGAATCGACGCCATGGCGGCAGCGGCATCAAAGTGCTGTCCGGCCTCGGCATCGACGTGCACGCTCAATTGGCTACCCAGCATGGTTTGGAGCCGCGCCAAGTAGGCGGCCTTGCTCCGCTCCCGCACGGCGTAGTGCATGCGACACCGATCGCCGCGTGCTTGGGCCTGCATGGTCATCGCTAAAAATGGTGTGATCCCAATGCCACCGGCAAAGAAGACATGGGCGGAACCCAGAGGCGCCATCGGGAAGTGATTGGCAGGGAAGTCAATGTCGAGCACCGTCCCAGCCGCCAATCCATGCATGGCCACTGAGCCGCCGCGCGAGTTGGCGTCTTTGAGGACGCCCAGTTCGTAGCGCGAGACGTCGTGTGGATGACCACACAACGAGTACGAGCGGGTGCCCACCCCTGGCAGATGCACATCAACGTGCGCGCCCGCGTCGAAAGCAGGCAGGGGCGAACCGTCGAGCGACACCAATTCAATACCCAAAATATCGGTTGCCTCTTGCCAGCAACTGCTGACCGTCACCTGCATGTCAGCCATCAGTTGGCCTCCGCTTCTTGTGCCAACTTGCGGGCGATCACTTTGCGAGACTGCACACCGCCCCCGTCGATGTTGAGCATCAAGAGCTTGCGGTCGGGATAGCGCAATAGGTTGGCCTGCTGGCGCTCCAGCATTTCCAAATCTTCCGAGAAGATTTTCCCTTGGCCCTGTTTGACCGACTCGGTGAGTGCTGCATCCTGCGGCTTGAACTTGCGAGCCATACCCCAGAAGTACCACATGGACGTTTCGGTCTCGGGCGTGATGAAGTCGACCACCACGCTGTAGGCCTTTTTGTCGTCCGGCGCGTCAATGCCGCCATGCCCCTCGAGGGCCACGCCGACTTCGATGAGGATATGGCTCGGCGGCGTGAAGCGGCAGACCTGCCAACGGTCTACCGTGGCTTGATCGTCCAGACCCTGCGCGCGCATGGCCATTTGCCAAAACGGGGGTGCCTTGATGCCGCTCATGAAGCGCTCGGTGTATACGGTGTCGCCGTCGACGCGGGTCTTGCACGGGGTTTCATCGATTTCGGGTTGGCCGATGCTGGTGCTGTGCACGTAAGTCTCGTGGGTCAGATCCATGAGGTTATCGACCATCAACTCGTAGCCCGCGTTGATGTGATAGAGGCCGCCACCGTAAGCCCAAGCGGGGTTGTCCACCCATTCCAACTTGGGCAAGGCATCGCGATCTGGGGCACCATCACCCGGCCACACCCAAATGAACCCGCCGTATTCAACAGCGGCATAGGCCTTGATGGCTGGGAAGCCGCCCACCCGCTGGCCCGGCATGGCCACGGTCTTGCCCTCGCAACCCATTTCCAGGCCGTGGTAACCACAAATCAATTTGCCATCGCGGCACTGACCCAGCGACAACGGCGCACCACGGTGTGGGCAAAAGTCATCCAAAGCGGCGGGTTCACCGTGCTCGTTTCGGAAAAAGACCATCGGCACACCGAGGATCTTTCGACCCAGGGGCTTGCCATTGATGTCGTCAGATGCACAAGCGACGTACCAGGCATTTTTGATGAACATATGGGAC
Organism: Burkholderiaceae bacterium; assembly: GCA_023260355.1. Classification (GTDB taxonomy): domain Bacteria; phylum Pseudomonadota; class Gammaproteobacteria; order Burkholderiales; family Burkholderiaceae_C; genus RS62. The sequence goes on from JALQVJ010000276.1 coordinate 5,743, forward strand.
CTCACGATTGAAGAGATGAAGGATGGCGCAACCACTTGACTACCGAGTCAGCGTCCGTTGCACTCGCGCCTTGGGCGCTCATGGAATCTTTTAAATTGCGCTGGGCAATACCCGCGTGCTCACGCATCAGCGCCTCAGCGCGCGCACCCTGACGGCGCTCGATGGCATCCAAGACTTGCCAGTGCTGGTCTTGGGCCACGATGAACCGGGTGTGCGTGCGATCCTGCGCGGCTTGGCTCAGCACCAACGCGGATGGCGACGCAAACGGCAATGCCATGGTGCGCTCGTATTCTTGCTGCAGGGATGGGCTGTTGGACATGTCCATCACCAACCGGTGAAAGCGCGCATTCCATTCGCCGTAGGCGCTCAAATCCAGGTTCCCTTTGGGCGCATCGCTGAACAACTGGTCAAGCGCCACCAAACAATTTTTGGCATCGCCAAGGGCTCCTGCAGTCGCCCCTCGCTCGGAAGCCCAGCGCGCACCCAAACCCTCAAGCAGACCACGCATTTCAATCGTGTCCGCCATGTCTTGGTAGGTGAATTTGCGCACCACGTAGCCACCGCTTGGCAAGGCCTGTAACAGCCCCTCTTGCGCGAGCCGCTGCAGCGCCGCCCGCACTGGCGTGCGCGACACGCCCAAGCGCTCGACCAGGGGCAGCTCAGCGATGCGCTCCCCACCGATCAATTCGCCGGACACGATCCACTCGCGCAACGTCAGCAATGCCTTGGTCTGGGCATGCGCTTGCGCCGAGAAATCTTTGGCTCGCGAAGTTGTGGTGTTCATGCTCGAAGTGCAGCGGATTGAGTTGGCTCAGCATGTATA
>JALQVJ010000290.1 GCA_023260355.1 Burkholderiaceae bacterium
AGGCGTGTTCGTCTGACGGGATCGAGGCAATGCGTCAAAACCTGCGCTGGTCGCAGGTTTTTTTTCGGCCAACGCATGAAAAACAGTCGGGTACTTCAGCCTCAGTTTCAACTCTTGTTCCATGCGTGTGGCGCGCAAGCGCCGAGACTCACGCCAAAAGCTGAGTGCCATGGGGCTCAGGGTTTCTTTCGCCTGTGCCAGACTGATGCGTTGTGGGGGCGGCAGTCCCGCTGCTTCTGCGACTGCAACAAAGTAGTCCCCTAATTTCGCACTCGATTGGTCGCAGACGTGAACGGCGCGATACGGTACGCGCGACCACAACGCCAGCACGCAAGCCCGCGCCAAGTCCAGCGAGTGAATGCGATTGGTGTAAACATCATCCGCCTCAGCCAAGACCGGCGTACCCCGATTCAAGCGCTCAAGAGGGTTGCCACCTTCGCGGTCTAGCGCATAAATGCCGGGGGCCCTGATGATGGTCCATGGCGCGATGAAGGCACGCCATTGTGCTTCGGCATCCACACGCCGTTGCGCGCGCGGCGTGGTCGCTCGGAGCGCGTCACTCTCACGCACCCACGCACCCTGCCGATCGCCGTACACACCTGTGGTCGATACATACACGCCCTGGCTCACTCGCCCCCGCAAGCGCAAGCTCCTCACCGCGCGCCGCGTGCGCTCATCCAAGTGGCCATCGGCATTGGGAGGGATGGTGTGCAAAACTCGCTGAGTCCAGCCCGACCAGCGACTCAAGTCGTGGGCTTGATCCAAATTGACCAGTGCAGGCGTCAAGCCCGCAGCGCGCAATTCGCCAATTCGCCCGGGATTGGAAGTCGTAGCGACCACACGCACCCGCTTTTTGATCAAGTCTGCAACGCGCCCGCCCACATCGCCGCACCCCAGAATCAGCACTCTGGTGCGGCGAAATCGTGCAGGCAACGCGCCCATTGGGGTCAAAGACATAAGTGGTGCGATTGTTTTGCGAAAATACGAGTTTTACATCAGAACCCGAGCACCTTGAGTATGACATTCAACATCACCGTGGAACCCAGCCAGCGACAATTTCAAGCAGACGCGGATGAGAGCCTTCTGCTGGCGGCTATCCGCCAAGGCATTGGCCTGCCTTACGGTTGCAAAGACGGCGCATGTGGTTCTTGTAAGTGCCGCCTGGTGAGTGGTGAAGTGCACATGGAGCCCCATCAAGAAAAGGCGTTGTCTGCGAGTGAAGCTGAACAAGGCTTGATCCTGACGTGTCGGGCCCAGCCGCGCTCTGATATCGTTCTGGAGTCCAAACAGGTCACCAGTGAGGATGCGTTCCCCATCCGCAAAATGCCAGCTCGCGTGGCCAAGCTCGAGCGGCTGACCCATGACGTGATGCGCATGGTTTTACAGTTGCCAGCCGCTGAAGCCTTCAATTACCACGCGGGTCAGTATGTCGAATTTATTCTGCGCGATGGTGATCGCCGGAGCTACTCCATGGGCAATGCCGCACACACGCAAGCCGAAACTGGCGGCATTGAATTGCACCTGAGACACATGCCGGGCGGGAAATTCACAGACGCTGTGTTCAATGACCTCAAAGAGAAAGCGATCCTGCGGCTAGAGGGGCCCTTTGGCAGCTTCTATCTGCGCGAAGACAGTGAGCGCCCCTTGATCTTTCTGGCTTCAGGCACAGGGTTCGCGCCAATCAAAGCGATCCTGGAGCACATGGACTCGCAACAGATCCAGCGCCCAGCCCGCATTTACTGGGGTGGGCGGCGTCCCCAAGACTTGTATATGCATGACTGGCTACAAAGCCATTGCGACAGCCGAGCCCATTTCGAGTACATCCCGGTGGTATCAGATGCCGCGCCAGAGGACGGTTGGACAGGCCGCACAGGATTTGTTCACCAAGCTGTGCTCGACGATCACGCAGATTTGAGCGCATTCGATGTGTATGCCTGTGGCGCACCCATCGTGATCGAATCTGCCCGCCGCGATTTCGTGAACCAAGGTTTGGATATCGACCGGTTTTATGCCGACTCGTTCACCTCGGCAGCTGACCAAGCCAGCAACTAGCGGCAGCTAAAACCCAGCGCTTGCGCTGGGTTCGGGCCAAGTGCAAATGGGATCAGCGCCCGTCCAGCAACTGGCGAATATCGCGGGCCAAGCCCTCTGCGCCGCTGCCGTAGCGGTGGTAGAGCCGAATGCGACCTTGGGTGTCATACACATAGCTGCCAGCTGAATGATCCATGGTGTAACTGGTGGGCGTCGGGCCAGGCACCTCTTTGTAGTAGATGCGGAACGATTTGGCCACGTCCTCCAAAGGCGTGTCTTGTGCATAGAGCGCCAAAAACGTTGGGTCAAACGCTGCCATGTAGGCCTTCATCACCTCTGGGGTATCGCGCTTGGGATCCACAGTCACAAACAGTCCCTGCAATCGATCCCCGTCCTTGCCGAGCAGGCGCTTGGTCTCAGCCAACTCGGTCATCGAGGTCGGGCACACGTCGGGACACTGCGTATAACCAAAGAAGACCACCACTGCCTTGCCCTTGAAGTCTGACAGCGTGCGGACTTGGCCGTTGTGGTCGGTCAAGCGAAATGATGTCGCGTAATCGGCACCCGTGATGTCAATCCCTTGAAACGGGGGTGCGTCACTGCAACCGGCAAGCGTGACAACACAGGCAAATGCGGCGGCTTTGATCCAAGCACGCCCTTGATTAAAAAGACTCAAAACCAAACCCTCACATAATGATCAATCAAGAACGCGGCAAACAGGACCGACAGATGGATCAACGAAAACCGAAACGTCTTGCGCGATAAACCGTCGGAGTAGTTCCTCCACAGCGCCCATGCGTACCCGATGAATCCAATCGACAAGACCAACGCCACCGCCGCATAAAGCCATCCGCTCATGCCATACGCGAACGGCAACAGACATGCCGCCGCCAAGACAAAGGTATAGAGCAGAATTTGCAGCCGTGTGAATCGTGACCCGTGCGTGACGGGCAGCATTGGCAAGCCGCTTTGCCGATAGTCTTCCACGCGATACAAAGCCAGAGCCCAGAAATGTGGCGGAGTCCACAGGAAAATGATCAAGAAAAGCATCAACGCTTCAGGACCAACCTGCCCTGTCATCGCAGCCCATCCCAACACGGGGGGCATGGCACCAGATGCGCCGCCAATCACGATGTTTTGCGGCGTCAACGGCTTCAACACCACGGTGTAAACCACGGCATAACCCACAAACGTGGCGAATGTCAGCCACATCGTCAACGGGTTCACCCACACATACAAGATCGCAGAGCCCAACCCACACAGCACCATAGAAAACGCCAGGGCTTGCCGTGTCGACAACTCTCCCTTGGCTGTTGGGCGCCATGCTGTGCGACGCATCTTGGCATCGATGTGCTGCTCGATCAGACAGTTGAACGCGGCAGCTGCTCCAGAGACCAACCAAATACCCACACATGCGACCACTGCCAGCCACAATTCACTCATTGTGGGCACGCGCGGCACAGCGAGCACCATGCCAATCAAGGCGCAGAAAACGATCAACTGAATCACCCGAGGCTTCATCAGCGCGTAGTACTGGCTGAACACCGAAGATGGCGCAGAAATGGGGTTGGTAGCGCTCACAACAATTCCTTATTGACATAGTGACGAGCCAACCAGCCCGTGATCACGATCACCAGTGCTGCGGCCCCCGCCGTGTGCGCAAGAGCCGCTAGCAACGGCCACTGCAGGACAACATTGGTCACACCACTGAAGAGCTGCCATAGTCCGATTGCCCATATCGCGTTACCGATACCGCGGGTGGCCGATTGGCGGCGCAATTGGGCGCCAACCCACCAGAGCAACGCCAGAACCACAAAAGCGAACATGCGATGCACATAGTGGATCGCGGTGAGCGCAGCAAACGCAATCGGCTGGCCAGTGCCATCCATGCCCAAGGGGCGCCACAGCTCATATCCAGCGCTGAAATTCATGTCGGGCCACCAGCTGCCCTGACAGGTGGGAAAGTCTTGGCAAGCCAAGACAGCATAGTTGGTGCTGACCCAAGCGCCCAAAAACAGCTGCACGTAAACAACGGCCAAAGTGATCCACGCCCAAGATCTCAGGCGTCGGTCACCCTCCGCCATCGGGAGTGCACCATTCAGCCGGATGTGCTGCCAACGCAACAACAGCAGCAAGGTCATGCCACCCAACAAATGGCCTGTCACGATGACTGGCTGAAGCTTCAGAGTGACCGTCCATGCGCCGAACGCACCTTGCAAACAGACCCAAAACAAGGTGATCAAGGCCAGTGGCAGGGTGGGCTTGAGGTGCTTGCGCCAGTGCCACGCGAGAATCACCTGGATGATGATGAGCACCCCCACCACCATCGCTGCGTAGCGATGGATCATCTCAACCCACGCCTTGAAATGGGTCACCGGCCCCGTGGGCATGGCCGCTTGCGCTTGGCTGATGGGATGGACGGCTGCCCATGGCGACAACGTGCCATAGCAACCTGGCCAATCCGGGCAACCCAGCCCCGAATCAGATAGACGGGTGAACGCGCCAAACACGACCAAGTCAAAGGTCAAGAACAAAGTGATGCCAACCAGCAAGGCCATGAGTTCTTTGGGCGACCTGCCGCGGTGGCGCCAGAACAGCCAGGCCACGGGGCCCAGAGCCAGCAGCGCCGCCAGCGCCATCAACTCCAATACGGGAGCCAAGTCGATGAGCTGTGCTTCGGTCACTGCTGACGCCCTTCCGTGTCCCAAAACTGTGAGGCCTTGAGCAATTTCCTGATGTCTTTGCGCAGGAGGTCTGGATCAGGCTGGGCAGGAAAGCGCATCATCCAATTGCCAATGGGATCAACCACATACAAGTGGTCCTGCAGTCGCTGCCCCTCTGCCGGCTTGAGCCATTGCGCCAAGGCCTCAGCATTGACTCGCCAAGCGACACCTTGATTCAGCGCGGGCAAAAGCTCGGGCCGGATGGGCATGTCATCGGTGATCAACCAAACCCAGTCCAAGCGCGCGCGGTCTGGGCCCATCGCCTCACGGATTTGGCGCTGAAGATACAAACGCCACTCGCAATCGGCGTCACAAGCTGCAGGTCCCACGCTGATCAACAGCCATTGCTTTTCGAGCTCCTTCATCGAATGCTCTTGCCCGGCCAGGTCAACGGCTTTGATATCCGGGATATCGGGTTGCTCCGCGATCAATGTGCCGTAGCTTTTTGCGATTTCGGGTTTGATGACGTAGTAAGTGAAGTAAGACGCAATCACAGGTGCGGCGCAAACCAACAAAATGAGGAGCAGCTTCAAGCGCCCCGTGCCAACTTTTGGGTCGGATGAGTGCAGCCCCCGAACCTCATGTGTTGTCATGAGCAATGGATCTTCAGCCATGTTTGGATTCCTTGGTCAGTCGGCGCCGGGGACGCCAAATCTGGTACCAGATGTATAGAAAAACAGTCGCCGCACTGAGTGCAAACCATTGGAAAGCGTAGCCGTAGTGGGTTGAAATCTTCGCATCAATTGGGTCCCAACGCCGTTGCAACCCGTCGGCGTCCTCGCCCAACTGCTTGACACTCATCGACCCAATCTCGGCGCCAACGCTGGATTTGTAATGTACCCAATCCAAGTTCTGCAACACCAGGCCCTCCCCTGTATCTTCGCCTAAGCTGAAATACTGAGACGGGGGCAGGGACAAAACACCCTCAATGGTCACACGTTCGCCAGAAGTCTCATAAGGCGCAATGGCAAGCCGATCCGCCCGATTGCGGGGAAGCCACCCCCGCTGCACCACCACACGCGTTTGATCATCCAGGCGCAAGGGCGTCACCACAAGAAACCCGACAGCACCAGCCATAGTGCGGTTGTCTAAATAGCGCGTGAATTGGGGCTCCCAGTAGCCTGACAATCGAACGCGGCGGTGCTGCTCTTCGGCGCCAGGCGGGCGCCCCTGCCAATCGGCCTCGGTCAATGTCGGCGCCTCGCTTTTCGCTTGCACCGCATCGACATAGGCCTGCTTTTCTGAAGCCCGACTCAGTTGCCAAACGCCCAAGCGAGCCGTCACGGCCACCGTGATCACGGCTGCTACCAAGACAACCACATGAGCGCCCTTCATGCGCCGAACCCCTGGCGCAAAGGGGAGCGCATCGGTGCTGAGGCGAGCGATAATGTCAACATGAATGTTCTCGTTGCACTGGCTTTCATCGCTATTTTGGGCAGTTTGGCCGCTGCCCTGTTTTTCATGATGCGTGGTAGCGCACACGGTGAGGCGAATGCAGAGCAGACGCGCGCCAAGCGCATGGCAAGGGCATTGACCTTTCGCATCGGCTTTTCCGTGGCTTTGTTTCTCATTGTGTTACTCAGTTATCACATGGGCTGGATTCACCCAACTGGATTCAACGCCGGTCAGTAGCCTCTCGCGTTGATGGCTTACCTCCAAAACAAATCTGGCGCCCTTGGGCGCCAGATTGCATGAGGGCTGAGCGGCTTACAACCAGTACACCAAAATGTACAAGCCGAGCCACACAACGTCCACAAAGTGCCAATACCATGCAGCACCTTCGAAACCGAAGTGGCGCTCTGCCGTGAAGTGACCCTTTTGCAAACGCAAAGTGATGAACAGCAACATCAACATACCAACAAACACGTGAAAGCCGTGGAAGCCGGTCAGCATATAAAACGTGGAGCCGTACACGCCGGAAGCCAGTGTCAAGTTCAACTCGGTCCATGCGTGGTGGTACTCGTAGCCCTGCACAAACAAGAAGACAATCCCCAGCAGCACGGTCATCCACATGAAGGCGATCGTCTTGCTGCGCTCACCCGCTTGGATCGCGTGGTGAGCAATGGTCAAAGTCACGCCAGAAGACAGCAACAGTGCCGTGTTGATCGTGGGCAGCCAGAAAGGACCCATGGTTTGGAACGAATCAATCGTGTCCGCTGGGGAGCCCGTCACACCAGCGGCCAATGTCGGCCAAACGCCTTGAAAGTTGGGCCACAAAACGTCATGGATGGGGTCTGCCAGCTGGGGCAGTGAGTGGGCACGCACCCACCACAGAGCACTGAAGAATGCACCAAAGAACATCACTTCAGAGAAGATGAACCAGCTCATGCTCCAGCGATAGGACACATCAATGCGATCGCTGTACATGCCGCCTTCGGATTCGCGGATGGCGTCGGCGAACCAACGCCACAAAATCACGAGCCACCAGACCATGCCCAGCGCGAGGGCGTACTTGCCCCAGTCGTGGCCGTTGATCCACTGGCCAGCGCCCAAAATGACAAAAAACAGGCCAATCGCCGCCATGACCGGATGGCTGGAAGGCCCCGGAACAAAGTAATAAGGCGTTTGCCCGTGAGTTGCTGTCGACATGTTGACTCCTACTGGTCGAATCTGCTTAAAACAATTATTTTGTGTTCAATCGGTATCGCTGGCCTTACGCAGAGGCCACAACCCACTGAACCACCAACATCAAAAGAACCACAAACAACACACCACCAATCGCACCGACGATGGCGATTTGTAGTGGCGTGAGTTTGCCAATATCGTCTTCAAAGTCCGACTTGCGTCGAACCCCTAAAAATGCCCATAACACCGCGCTGATGGTGGCCCACCAAGATTGGTTGTTGATCAACTTGGGCTGACTCATCCCTGTGGCTCCGGTTTCACAGCCGGCGTGACGAACGCTTGCGGCGCTGGCGGAATGCCACTGCCCACCTCAAAGAATGTGTACGACAACGTGATGGTCGTCACATGCTTGGGCAGCTTGGGATCCACCACAAAAGTCACAGGCCACTGTTTGGTCTCACCCGGCGCGAGCGTGTACTCGTTGAAACAAAAACACTCCACCTTGTGGAAATACTGCGCGGTGACTTTGGGTGCATAGCTGGGTATTGCCTGAGCGGCCAAAGTGCGCGGCTGCGTATTTTGGAACTCGTACATCACCGTGGCCATTTCGCCCGGATGCACAGTCACGGTGGACACGGCGGGTTTGAAGCGCCAAACGCCGCGCGAGTTCGCATCGAACTCAACAGTGATTTGGCGCGTTTCATCGACCTGAGAATTGGACGGGTTGTAACGAGCTGCACCCGTGCTTTCTTGCTCGACAGCCGCGAGCACATTCAAGCCAGTTACCTCACAAATCGCGTTGTAGATGGGAACCAACGCGTAGCCAAAGCCAAACATGCCCAGCGTGATCACCGCGAGCTTGGTCAGCATGGTTTTGTTGTGCTTTTGGCTAGCCATGTGCTTACCCGCCCAGGATTGCAATCTTGGCGACGAAACCCAAGCCACAAACCAACGCGCACGACAGCACAATCAAGGCTGTGCGCACGTTGGCTTTGCGTTGTTCAGGCGTTTGTGCCATGGTTGATCAGCCCACCACGCGAGTGGCAGTCTCGTCCAGCTTGGGAGGATTTTCAAAGGTGTGGAAAGGCGCAGGAGAAGGCACTTCCCACTCCAAACCTTGTGCAGCGTCCCAGGGCCGCTGTGAGGCCTTCTCGCCTTGACCGCGCATCACGGGGATGACGATGAAGACAAAGAAATACACCTGCATCAAGCCAAAGCCGAACGCACCAATGGACGACAACATGTTGAAGTCAGCGAACTGAGCGGGGTAATCGGCATAGCGACGTGGCATGCCGGCCAGACCCAAGAAGTGCTGAGGGAAGAACGTGATGTTGAAGAAGATCAAAGAAGCCCAGAAATGGAACTTGCCTTTGGCTTCGTTGTACATCACACCGGTCCACTTGGGAGCCCAGAAATAGAAACCACCGAACAGCGCAAACAGTGAGCCTGCCACCATGGTGTAGTGGAAGTGTGCCACCACGTAATACGTGTCGTGCAGCGCTTGATCCAGCGGTGCCATTGACAGCACCAGACCCGTGAAGCCACCCATCGTGAACACGAAGATGAAACCAATCGCCCAAAGCATCGGCGTTTCGAACGTCATCGAACCCTTCCACATGGTAGCGATCCAGTTGAAGATCTTCACGCCGGTCGGCACGGCGATCAACATGGTCGCGTACATGAAGAACAGCTGACCCGTGACCGGCATACCCGTCGTGTACATGTGGTGGGCCCACACGATGAAGGACAGGATTGCAATCGAACCCGTGGCGTAAACCATGGATGCATAACCGAACAGCTTCTTGCGTGCGAAAGTCGGCACGATCTGACTGACGATACCGAAGGCAGGCAGAATCAACACGTAAACCTCTGGGTGTCCGAAGAACCAGAAGATGTGCTGATACATGACAGGGTCACCACCACCAGCGGGGTTAAAGAACGACGTGCCGAAATGGCGATCGGTCAGGGTCATCGTGATCGCGCCTGCCAGCACGGGAATCACGGCGATCAGCAGATAAGCCGTGATCAACCAAGTCCATGCAAACATCGGCATTTTCATCAACGTCATGCCAGGGGCGCGCATGTTGAGAATGGTCACGATGATGTTGATTGACCCCATGATGGAAGACGCACCGAGGATGTGCAAGGCAAAAATGCCAGCGTCCATGGATGGACCCATTTGCAGGGTCAAAGGTGCGTACAAAGTCCAGCCGGCTGCGGGAGCGCCGCCAGGCATGAAGAACGACGCCACCAACATGATCGCTGCAGGAATCATCAGCCAGAAACTGAAGTTGTTCATGCGCGCAAATGCCATGTCGGATGCGCCAATCTGCAAAGGTAGCATCCAGTTCGCAAAGCCCACAAATGCCGGCATGATCGCGCCGAACACCATGATCAGGCCGTGCATCGTGGTGAACTGGTTGAACAGCTCAGGGTTCACCAGCTGCAAGCCGGGGTAGAACAATTCGGCACGAATGCCCATGGCGCAAATACCGCCCACCATGAACATCGCAAAGCTGAACAGCAGATACAGCGTGCCAATGTCTTTGTGGTTGGTTGCAAATACCCAACGACGCCAACCGGTGGGTGCATGGTGATGATCATCGTGTGCGTGATCATCGTGGTGTCCAAGAACTGCACTCATCTTGATTCCTTCCGTTTCTTTAACCCATGCAAGGGTGTCATCGTTTGATTATTTGCCACGCAAGGCCATCACAGCCTTGGGTTGCACCGTCTGGCCCGTGCGGTTAGACCAGGTGTTTTTCGTATAAGTCATCACTGCAGCCAACTCGGTGTCGCTGAGCGACGACCAAGCAGGCATGGCGCCGTTTGCACGCCCTTTGAGCAACACGTCCGTCATGATCGCTGCATCTGCATTCAACACGATGGCTGAACCGTCCAACGGTTTGATCGGGCCGGCGCCTTTGCCGTTAGCTTGGTGACATGCCGCGCAGTTGGCAGCGTACACCTCAGCGCCGCGCTTGACCAATGCCGCCATCTCCCATGTCTTGTTGGGATCGTCTGCCAAAGCTGCCATCGCTTTTTGCTGCTCATTGACCCAAGCGGTGTACTCCTCAGCTGTCACCACTTTCACCTGAACTGGCATGAATGCATGCTCTTTGCCACACAACTCAGTACAAGCACCTGAGAACAAACCCGTTTGCTCAGCTTTGAACCAGTTGTCGCGAACGAAACCAGGGACTGCATCCTGCTTGATACCGAAACGTGGCACGTACCAAGAGTGAATCACATCAGTGGCTGTCGTGATCACGCGGATCTTTTTACCAACAGGCACAACCAGCGGATTGTCAACCTTGAGGAGGTAGTCGTCTGGCAAATTGGTGTGGTCGCCAGTGTTGGCCAATGCGCGGTGCGATGGGTCCAATGTCGACAAGAACCCGATACCCTCGCCTTCGCCCTTGATGTAGTCGTAGCCCCACTTCCACTGCATGCCCGTCACCTTCACGGTGATATCAGCGTTCGAGGTGTCCTTTTGAGCCACCAAAACCTTGGTCGCCGGCAGTGCCATGCCGATCACAATCAGGAATGGGACGATGGTCCAACCCAACTCAACCCACAGGGGTTCTGAGATCTCTTTGGCTTCGTGACCAACTGAGCGGCGATGCTTCAGGATGCTGTAGAACATCACACCGAAAACCACCACAAAAATAACCACGCAAATGGTCAAGATGAAGTAGTTCAGCCAGTGCAACTCTTCAGCAATTTTGGATGCTGCAGGTTGCAGATTGATACCGTTGACGGCTGGACCGCCTGGCAGATCGTTCACTGCATAAGCTGCAGTCGTCAGCAGCGCAGCAAAGCTGGCGATACCGGTTGCCAGAGCGGTTCTGACGGCGCGCCAGTGGCTTTGGCTCTTTTGCCCCAATGTCATGGTTGTGCTCACTTTTCTCTATATAAGCCTTCAAGCAGGCATTGATAAAACTCAACCCCCGATTAGAACAAAAAAATGGGGCGATTTGCCTGAAAGCACCCAAAAAGTTGGATGGAATCGCAGGCATCGCTCAGGCAAGCGCCCGAGATTTGAAAACCTATGGGTTCACTTTGAACGGGGTTGACGCAACATCCCGCGCATTTGGTCCACCGAGATCGCTGTTTCACCCGTTTGCGCCGGGACACCGGAGGGTGCGCAAGCGTGTCCCCAGATCACCTCAATTCGAACGATCAAGCGACCCTTTTCGTCGCGGGGCAAGCCCTCTTGAAGGGCTTCGCAGAGTTGGACGCGCCACTGGCGTGAACGACAGCCAGGGAACCGCTGGTCATGCGTGTTCGAACCGAGCGTGCGCAGGTCCGCAAGGAGCGCACTGCTGTCAGAGTAGGTCAAGTCAAAAAAAGACGCGTCCAACACCGGATCAGCAAAGGACGCCGACACCAGCATGTCCCCCCAATCGTGCATATCGGTGAGGGGGGACATGGCTTCGCCCCAGCCCCACTGTGCATAGATCTCACGAACGGTCTCCAGTGAATGCGGCCCCAACGCTGAAAACATCAACATGCCATGCGGCTTGAGTGCCTTGAGCCACTGCCGCATCAGGGCCTGCGGGTCCGCAACCCCCCTAAGCCCCATGTTCGCCCACAGCAAATCTGCGGGCGTTTGACCATCCCATGTGGACGGTGCCTTGGTCCACGGCCAACGCCACTTAGAGGCGGGAACTGACCCGGCAGCACTCGGCTCATACACATGGTGCTTGGCGCGGGGAAACCGCGCCGCCACAGCCGCTGCACCCTTTTGCCCCCCCCAAGAGGGTTCCCAGTCAATCCAACTGGCCGGCGCTTGCGTGAACCAGGCCAGACGCTCAGCCATTTGCACACCCACTTCGTCATGAAACCACGGCGCTCCGCCTTGCCACAGCCGCCGTTCGCGCTGCAAGGCTGCGGAATCAAGGTGAGGGACAAGCGCGTTTGACGGGTGCATAAAGGTGGCTCAAAGATATGGGCCATGTTGGCAATTGAGTGTGGCGCAGTATAGACGGCACACCCCATCAAGGATCAACCGATGAGCCTGTTAGGGCGAGGGCTACGGGACCTGCATATCCCATCTCGTTGTGCCGTGTGCGGTGTGTGGCCAACCGCCGCTCCAACCACGCCTTGGTGCGCAGACTGCCTTGCCCACTGGGCCGCATCCACAGCGCGATGCCAGCGCTGCGCGCGGCGGTTGGAATCGTCCGCTCGGATCTGCGGGCTGTGCTTGACGCACCCACCAGCCTTGGACCAATGCATTGCGGCAGTGGATTACGCATTTCCATGGCCGGCCCAGGTCCACAAACTCAAAGGACTGAGTGGTGCGTCCTGGGGGCGGCCTCTCGCAAGGCTCATGACACAAGCTTGGTTGACTCATGCCCAGTTGCGACCGGGAACCCAGACGATTTGGGCGCCGATTCCCCTGCACTGGCGCAGACTGATGCAGCGCGGGCACAACCAGTCTTGGTCTCTGCTGCGCCACATTGCTCAATCCGAGGCCTTCCAGTCAACCGACTCGGCGGCCCCTGACCTTCTCGAGCGCCCCCAGCCCCATGAAGTTCAACACCAACTCGACCGAGCCGCTCGCCAGCGCAACACACGGTTTGCATTCGAGTTAAACCAGGTTTGGTCGAACGCCTTGCACACTGATTGCCCAATCCACGTGGTGTTGATTGACGATGTGTACACCACTGGAGCCACACTGAATGCCGCAGCAAAGGTGATCAAGGCACACGGCCCCATCACCGTGAGTGCCTTGGTTTTTGCGCGAACCCCGCCAGTTGAGTCACAGTAGCGCTAACATCACGGACATGTTTCATATCGCCTTGGTCTACCCTGAAATCCCGCCCAATACGGGCAATATCATCCGCCTGTGTGCCAACTCGGGAGCGCAGTTGCATTTGGTCGAACCTCTGGGCTTTTTGATGGAGGACAAGCAATTGCGGCGAGCAGGTTTGGACTACCACGAATACGCGGCAGTGCGGCGCCACACCTCTTGGCAGGCCTTTCAGGAAGCCCAAATCTGCCCGCCTGAACGGCAGTTCGCGTTCACCACCAAGGGGGCTCACAGCGCGTTTGAGCAAAAGTTTGAACCGGGTGACTGCTTCATATTTGGCTCGGAAACCAAGGGACTCCCTTCAGACATCCTCAGCGCCTTTCCCGCAAATCAGCGCCTTCGCGTGCCCATGCTGGCCAACCAACGCAGCCTGAACCTATCCAACGCAGCCGCTATCGTGACCTATGAGGCATGGCGGCAAAACGGCTTTCAAGGGATCTGAGCGTGTTCACTCCCAACCAATCCGATGTGCGACGCTTTTTTTGTCAGGCGTACGCGAAAGGCCAAAAAGGCATGACCCTCGAGGCCATTGAAGCGCTGGCTTATGAGTGGATGAAAGAGCACCCTGAGTACAGCGATACATTTGCCGATGAGTCCGCCGCTTTGGCACAAACTGGGGTGGATTCGCCTGATCAAGAAAATCCGTTTTTGCACATATCCATGCACTTGAGCATCAGCGAGCAATGCTCGATCGATCAACCCCCGGGTATTCGCCAAGCTGTCGAACTGCTGGCCGCCAAGCGCAAAGATTTACACGATGCGCACCATCTGGTGATGGAGTGTCTGGGGCGAATGCTTTGGGAAAGCCAACGCAGCGGACGCCCTCCGGACGGCCAGGCCTACATCGAACACGTGCGACGCTTGGCGACCCAGGACCCTCGGGTCTAGACGCCACGCCGACCATCTGCCTCAAGGCAACAAAAAGGCCGCTCTAGAGCGGCCTTTCTATTCACACCTGTCGCATCAGCGGAAGCGATTCAAGGGCTGGGTGAACATCTCGCCCTCCAAGCTGCCCAGATACTTGGCCAAAGCCTTCAACTGTTCATTCGTGAACTGCTTGGCCACACCGCCCATGATCGCGTTGGCACGGCCCACTTGAGGGTTGCCCTCGACTTTGTAGGCCTTGAGAGCGAAGTACAGATAGTCCGCGTGCTGGCCAGCAATCTTGGGATAGCTGGGATCCAAAGGCTTGCTGAAGTTGGCACCATGGCAAGCTACGCAACCGCCTTTGTTCAGCAACTCTGCCACTTCGACGGACGGCGCACGTGCCGCGTCAGGCAGCTTTGCACCGTTGCTATGGCCCGCATAAAACGCGGCCAGATCGGCGATATCTTGGTCAGTCAAAGAGCCCGCAATGCCGCGCATCGTGGGGTGCTTGCGATCGCCTTTGCGGTACTGCGCCAGGGCTGATTCGATGTACTTGGCGGACTGGCCCGAAATCATTGGCACCTTGTGAATTTCAGGGAATGAGTTTTGGTAGCCGGGGATGCCGTGACAACCGATACACATCGCCGCTTTGCTCTCG
>JALQVJ010000306.1 GCA_023260355.1 Burkholderiaceae bacterium
TGGCAGGCCTTTGATGTCTGCCGCCGACGCAGGCGCCGATGTGGCGATGCCGATCGCGAGCATCGCGAGTGCCGCGATTCGGGTGAGGCGGAGCATGGCATAGCGCATAGGTGGCATTGTGCGCAGTTTCTGGGGGAGGCGTGGTTGGATTGGGGCCATTTTTTGTCGAGCCACGCTGGGATAATGGCGGGATGAATGTTTCTCCATTGGTTCACGCGTTGGCCATCGATTGCAGTACAGATCGCCTGTCCCTGGCATTGGCCGTGGGTCCGCTGCCGCTGCCTGGTGCAGACGCATGGAGTGACTGCCAATGCTTGGTGTTCGAGGGCGAAGGCAGCGCCAAAGCATCCACGTCGCTGGTGCCTGAAGCCCTGCGACTGATCCAACAGGCTGGACTCGAGCCCAGCGACTTGAGCGCCATTGTGTACGGGCGTGGACCCGGCGCATTCACAGGGTTGCGCACCGCGTGTGCGGCTGCACAGGGGCTGGCCTTTGGCGCCAACGATCGCCCTGTGATTGGCGTCGACACGCTGATGGCTGTCGCGCAAGAAGCGCGTTTGCAGGGCGCTCCAGCGGGGCCCATCACGGTGTTGATGGATGCGCGCATGAACGAGATTTACACAGGCACCTATCGCTTGAGCAACGCCCTGTTCCCTGAAGCGGTGCCACACGTCTGCAGCGCGCCGTCCCTGGTGGCACCAGCGCAAGTGAGCGCCGCTGTGCGCGCTTGGCACACCGATGCGCCTCAAGTGGCAGGCAATGCCATGGCGGTGTACCCCGAAGCGCTGAATGGCTTGGACACGCAGGCCTCAATATGGTCGGTGGCCCCTACCGCTCGTGCCATGTTGCATGTGTTGCCAGCGTTGTGGGTCGCAGGCGCGGCGACGCCGCCGGATGAGGCGATTCCAGTTTACGTGCGCGACCAAGTCGCTTTGACTACAGCCGAGCGCGAGGCGTTGCGCGCTGGTGCAAACCCAGTGGCATGACCATGCAGATGGAACGCGCTGCCGTCGATTTTGCGCAGGCTGGGTACACACCCGGGTGTCGGGCCATGCAAACAAGCGACTTGGAGTCGGTGGTCTGGGTAGAGCAGAGTTCACACGCTTACCCTTGGACACGGGGCAACTTTCTCGACAGCCTGAACACTGGCTTTGGTGCGGCGGTGTACACCACACCGATTGATCGGCTCATTGATCCGCCGCAGATCGACGCGCTGCGTATTCGTGGGGCTGGGTTTAGTGCAGACGGTGCGATGACGCTGAATGCAGATGG
>JALQVJ010000348.1 GCA_023260355.1 Burkholderiaceae bacterium
CCTGAAAGTGCTGGCCTTCCAACTCTTCCTTGGACATGCCGTCGTAGGCGGCAAAAAGTTGCTCTGCCCGGTTTTGTGGCTTGAAACCATTCGGAAATGCGACCGCCCCGCCCTGCGCCTGATGCGCGCGCATGGATTTCAATTTTTCGCGACGCTCAGCAATCAGTTGGTTCTCGTCCACTTCAGGTGTGGTCGGGACTGGGTTCGTTTGGTCAGACATGAAAGGTTCTCGGCGAGGGGGTGACGGCGCCCGCAACCCGCCACTGGGGTTGGCATTGGACAAACGCGCATTTTACTTGGTGCGCACGTGCGTGGCGGTAGCGACCAAACCTCAATCGACGGGCAACACCCGTGGGGTCTACTCGGCTGTCTTGTGTTGGCGCAATTGAGGCACGTCGCCTCGAGCCCGCCGGTCCCGCCAGGCGCGAATCGCGTCAGCCATTGAAGCGCCTGGGTGAGCCGCAAAATATTCCCGCATGTGCTGGTTGTACTGGAATGGCTGGCCAATGGTGTTCTTCTGGTGTCGCGTTGACTCATAAAGCGCGAGGGCGTCCCCAAGCGTTCTGCCTTGGGGATCTTTGAACAAGTCGCGCAATGCTTGGTTGAATCGAAAGGGGCCATTCAGTTGGCTCTCAAAAAAGCCGCGCAATTGCGCGTTCAACTTCCACCCCTTACCGATAGGGGTCTGAGCTGACAAGTCGCTGGGCATCGCATCGGCTCGCGGTTGCGTCGGCGCAGGCTTAGCGTACGAGGATACTTGCCCAGGTGACTCCAGAAAGGCCTGGATGCGGCATTGCAAATCCACTTTAGAGCCCTGTCCACCAAGCCCCTGCTGCACGCAGAAGGCGCGCAACTCCGACTTCAACCAATACCACTGCACGAACGCCTCTGCTGGCAGGTCGCGGGTCAGTGTTGGGCGCGCGGGATCTATTGGCGCGCGACCCTCGGTACCGATTGTGCGGGCAGTGTCATGGACTCGTTTCATAAGCCATGGCATTGAAACATGACACCATGGCACCCGGCTAGTCCGCGCCTGGGCTGACAGGCGGGCCTTTTGCACGTTTGGTCGCACGCCGGTGACGGGCGCGCATCAAGATGGGTCGTGCTGTCGCAGCTGATCGAGTTTTTGGCGAATCTTGATTTCCAGGCCCCGATCCACCGGCTCGTAGAAGACCGCATCTGTCATGCCGTCGGGTAAGTATTGCTGCCCCGCTGAATATCCGCCTGGCTCGTCGTGCGAATACCGATAGCCCTTGCCGTGCTCTAAATCTTTCATCAGGGCTGTGGGCGCATTTCGCAAGTGCATGGGCACAGGTCTAGAGCCGTCATTTTTGACCCATTGTCTGGCTTGGTTGTACGCGCGATAGACCGCATTGGATTTGGGTGCGACAGCGAGATAGACCACGCACTGTGCCAAAGTCAACTCGCCTTCCGGGGAGCCCAGGCGTTCGTAGGTTTCAGCAGCATCCAAAGCCAAGCGCAATGCGCGTGGATCGGCCAAACCGATGTCCTCGCTTGCCATGCGGATCAATCGCCTGCAGACGTATCGCGGATCTGCGCCGGCGTCCAACATGCGCACCAACCAATACAACGCGGCATCTGGATCCGAGCCCCGCACGGATTTGTGCAGCGCACTGATCGTGTCGTAAAAAGCGTCCCCGCCCTTGTCAAAGCGACGCAAGCGCTCCCCCATTTGCTGAGTCACCCAAGCCAAATCAAGCGTGCTTCTTTTTTGCTGAGCTGCGGTGACGCTCAAAACCTCAATGGCGTTGAGCAAGCGCCGCGCATCACCATCGGCGTGTTGCACCAAGGCTTGCTGCGCCTCGGGCTCAAATGTCGCCACATCGGGCTCGCGCTGTGCACGTTCAATCAGCGCCAACAAATCGATTTCGTCGAGAGACTTCAGCACATACACCGCCGCGCGCGACAGCAGTGCCGAGTTCATCTCAAACGAGGGGTTTTCAGTGGTGGCACCGATGAACGTGAACAAGCCACTTTCAACATGCGGCAGGAAAGCGTCTTGCTGACTCTTGTTGAATCGATGGACCTCGTCGACGAATAGGATGCTTGGTCTGGGGTCCAGACCAGTCCGCGCCAACTGGGCTTTTTCGACGGCATCCCGGATCTCCTTGACCCCGCCGAGGACCGCGCTGATGCTCAAGAATTGGGCATCAAATGCCTGCGCCATCAAGCGCGCAAGCGTCGTCTTTCCCACGCCGGGCGGACCCCACAAAATGCATGAATGCGCGCGGCCCGACTCAAACGCCACACGCAGGGGTTGGCCCTCGCCCAAGATGTGCCGCTGGCCAACAACTTGCGCCAAGCTCGCGGGACGCAATCGCTCAGGCAGGGGAATATGCAAGTCGCTGTCACTCATTTGCCGGCGCACTCACTGTGCAAGCACATCGGTGCCTTGGGGTGGAGTGAATTGAAAAACACCACGCGCTGGCGCCTGATCGTTGGCGGTGACCGAGAAGTTCAACCGCGAGCGTTGACCCATTGCATCCAGCAACTCCAACGCACCGAGCCGCCCCGCCTTCAAGCCCACCTTGAGCTCAGTGAGCACAGCCTGACTGTTCTTGGGGATCGCGAGGAGCCATTCCATGCCATCCGAAGAGGGCAGCTCTGACAGGGTGAAATGGCGCTCCAGTTCTTTCACATCCGTCGCCGAGGCCAACAGCCCCGCAGGGGACTCTGCCAACACGGCGGCCTGATTTTTCACGGTGACTTGCGCCAAATCCGGGTCATATAGCCAGAGCTTGGAGCCATCCGCCACGATCGTCTGTGCGTAAGGCGTCACA
>JALQVJ010000083.1 GCA_023260355.1 Burkholderiaceae bacterium
GGCACCACGGCGTGCGCTGCGGACTGTCTCAGGTTGCCAGTCAATGGCAGGGTGTGGGGCTGCGTTATGGGGGGGTGGACAGTCAACCCGCCGCCATCACATGTTGACGACAAGCTTGCCCGCGATGCTGCCGCTGGCCAGCCGCTCAAGTGCAGCCTTGGCGTCAGCGAAAGCAAATTGCTCACCAATCGGCGGAAGCAACACGCCCTGGGCTGCCAAGCTATCAATCGCAGCCAAAGCAGCCTGTCCGCGCTCAGGGTCGCGGCGCACAAATTCGCCAGCGCGCACGCCCACGATGGAGATGCCTTTGATCAAAGCGTAGTTCGAACGCACTTGACCTGCGTCACCACTCACGAAACCAATGACCAGCAGCCGGCCGCCCCACGCGAGGGCTCGCACAGACGCGTCGAACACGTCGCCACCGATCGGATCAAACACCACATCCGCACCGCGTCCTTGCGTGGCCGCCAATACATCGTCTCGCAACGCCGTGCTGATTTCGATCAGATGGTCTGCGCCCATCTGACGCGCGATTTCTAGCTTTGCCAGCGAGCGACCGGTTGCGATCACACGCATGCCAAGGTGTTTGCCCAGTTGCACCGCGGCCAGTCCGGTGCCTCCCGTTGCGCCATGCACAACCAAGGTCTCTTTGGCGCCAGCGTGTCCGCGACTGACCAGCGCCACATAGGCTGTCAGCCCCGCGACGCTGTAGCTTGCGCCCTGTGCCCAGGAAAGATTGGCCGGCATGCGCCGCACCTCGTGAGGCTTCGCAATCAAATATTCAGCCAAGCCACCCTGGCGCACCATCGCGATGACGGCGTCGCCGACGCGCACATGCGCCACTGCTTGACCGACGGCCACCACCTCACCCGACGCCTCGAGGCCGGGAACAAATGGCAGTTCAGGCTTGAATTGGTATGTCCCTTGCGTCATCAAAACGTCCGGAAAATTCAAAGACGCCGCTTTGACCCTGATCAGCACCGCGTCATCTGCGATCGCCGGTATCTGTTGCGTGACCAACGCCGTGCCTGAAAAATCGTTCGACAACGCGCTCACTTGAAGCGCTCGGTACTCTCGCCCGACAAACTCTGCCATCGACATTGAAAGCCCTTCTTTGCACGTTCACCCCAAGGCGCACTTGGACACACCAAGCCACACAAGAGTCAGCCGCCAAGCCCTAGGGGGACAGCGGCTGCACCTTGCGCGACACGCTATCATGAGGCGACTGGCACCAAGGTCACGCAGGCAGCACAACGTCCCCACGACCCATTTGCATCTCTCGCCTGAAAGGCGTTGGGACCAGCCTGCAGCAGGCTCTTTGCCCTTTGCACGGCGTCTTGCGTGCAC
>JALQVJ010000146.1 GCA_023260355.1 Burkholderiaceae bacterium
TTTTAAATCAAAACCTAGCAAGTGTTGTAACATCAATAGGTTTAGATCATTTAGATTGGCTTCCTAAAGATGAACAAACTGTTGAAAAAATTATTTTTGAAAAAACATCAAAATTACTAAATTCTAATATTGTTGTTGCAAAACGGTTTTCGTTTGGCCACGCGCGCAGGCATCTCGATCGCCATCGACGACATGCTGGTGCCCCCAGAGAAGCACAGCATCATCGAGCGCGCAGAAGGCGAAGTCAAAGAGATTGCTCAGCAATACTCTTCCGGCTTGGTCACGGCAGGCGAGCGCTATAACAAGGTGGTGGACATTTGGGGCAAGGCCGGTGACGAAGTCTCCAAGGTCATGATGAACCAGTTGTCCAAAGAGATGACCACCGATCGCAACGGCAACCAAGTCGAGCAAGAGTCTTTCAACGCCATTTATATGATGGCCGACTCTGGCGCCCGTGGTTCTGCTGCACAGATTCGCCAGTTGGCCGGTATGCGTGGATTGATGGCCAAGCCTGATGGCTCCATCATCGAGACGCCCATCACCGCGAACTTCCGCGAAGGTCTGAACGTGTTGCAGTACTTCATTTCGACGCACGGCGCCCGCAAGGGTCTGGCCGATACCGCGTTGAAGACGGCAAACTCAGGTTACTTGACCCGCCGTTTGGTGGACGTGACCCAAGACTTGGTCGTCATCGAAGAGGACTGCGGCACCAGCAATGGCACCGCGATGCGCGCTATCGTTGAAGGTGGTGAAGTCATCGAATCTTTGCGCGAGCGCATCTTGGGCCGCACCGCAGCCGAAGACGTCATCAACCCCGAAAACCAAAAGGTGGTCGTGGCCGCTGGCGAGATGCTCGAAGAAGACCAAGTTGACGAAATCGAGGCCGCAGGCATCGACGAAGTCAAGGTCCGCACAGCCCTGGGCTGCGACACACGCTTTGGTATTTGTGCCAAGTGTTATGGCCGTGACTTGGGCCGCGGCGGCTTGATCAACTCCGGCGAAGCCGTGGGTGTGATCGCTGCCCAGTCCATCGGCGAGCCAGGCACGCAGTTGACGATGCGTACCTTCCACATCGGTGGTGCCGCGTCCCGAGCAGCTGTCGCCTCTAGCGTGGAAGCACGCTCCAACGGCACGATCAGCTTCAACGCGACGATGCGCCATGTGACGAACACCAAGGGCGAGCTCGTGGTGATTTCTCGTTCTGGCGAAATCGTGTTGCAAGACGAGCACGGCCGTGAGCGCGAGCGCCACAAGGTGCCATACGGTGCCATTCTGACCGTGAAGGCAGACGAGGCGGTGAAGGCGGGCAAGATTTTGGCCAACTGGGACCCATTGACTCGTCCGATCATCACGGAATTCGCGGGTCAGGTGAAGTTCGAGAACATCGAAGAGGGTCTCACCGTTGCCAAGCAGGTGGACGATGTGACCGGCTTGTCGACGTTGGTCGTGATCGATCCCAAGCATCGCGGTTCGACCAAGGCGGTCCGCCCCTTGGTCAAGCTGTTGGATGACAAGGGCGAAGAGGTCAAGATCCCTGGGTCAGACCACGCTGTGGCCGTCGGCTTTGCGGTTGGTGCGTTGATTCAAGTGCGCGATGGCCAAGACGTGGGTCCCGGCGAAGTGCTGGCCCGTGTGCCTGTCGAAGGGCAGAAGACCCGAGACATCACCGGTGGTTTGCCCCGTGTGGCTGAACTCTTCGAAGCCCGCACGCCCAAAGACAAGGGCGTGTTGGCCGAGATGACGGGTACCGTGTCGTTTGGTAAAGAGACCAAAGGCAAGATTCGCTTGCAGATCACCGACCCAGACGGCAACGTGTGGGAAGAACTGATCCCCAAAGAGAAGAACGTGCTGGTCCACGAAGGCCAGGTGGTCAACAAGGGCGAGAGCATTGTCGACGGCCCTGCTGATCCACAAGACATCTTGCGTTTGTTGGGCATCGAAGAGTTGGCGCGCTACATCGTGGACGAAGTCCAAGATGTGTATCGCCTCCAGGGTGTGAAGATCAACGACAAGCACATCGAAGTGATCGTGCGTCAGATGTTGCGCCGTGTCGTCGTGGAAAACCCCGGCGATTCCAACTACATCACCGGCGAGCAAGTCGAGCGCAGCGAGATCCTCAACACCAACGACGCGTTGCGCGCCGACGGCAAGATCCCTGCCACGTACAGCAACGTCTTGTTGGGTATCACGAAGGCCTCACTGTCGACCGACAGCTTCATCTCTGCGGCGTCCTTCCAAGAAACCACTCGCGTGTAGAGGCGGGACGCGGAGCCACCCCCGAGGATGTAGTTGGCCACCAGGAGGGGGAAGTAGTCGGGATGGTCCTGTTGGATGCCGGGACGGCCTAGCAGGACGGTGGCCTGGGTCAGGTC
>JALQVJ010000229.1 GCA_023260355.1 Burkholderiaceae bacterium
GCTCTGGTTGGTCAGACGACGAAGCGCGCGTGCGTTCTTTCGGCTACGAGTGACGCCATGGCATTGGCCAGCCGTGTACAAGACGAGCCCTGTTACATCCTGCATCGCTACGACTGGAGCGAAAGCAGCCTGATCTTGGAGACTTGGTCGCGTCAGCATGGCCGAGTGGCCCTCGTTGCCAAAGGCGCGAAAAAACCGAACTCGCAATGGCGTCCGGTGTTGCTTCCCCTTCAAGCGCTGCAGTTGGATTGGTGGGGGGATGCTGAAATTCGCACGCTCAAGGCGGCGCGATGGGGCGGTGGTGCAGTCATGCCCAGCGGCGATGGATTGCTGGCTGGCCTCTACCTGAACGAGTTGCTGATGCGCACCATGGCGCGTGATGACCCGCACCCACAACTGTTCGACGCCTATGCGCTCGCCGTCGCTGCCTTGCGTGATGAGCAGCAGCGCTCAGGCGCACTGCGCGCATTTGAACTCCATTTGCTTCAGTCACTGGGCGTGTTGCCCAGTTTGGCTTTGCACGGCACCACGCACAAGCCTTTGGATGAGTCACGCACCTTCAAACTGCAAGCCGAGGCCGGGCTGCAGGCAACCGCCACGCATGGGTTGGAGAGCCACGTGTGGCGAGCTTTAGACCAGGCGCTGGCCACACTCGAGAGCTGGCCGTCCTTGGTGCTGTTGTGCCACCAGCACGAGTTGTTGTTGCGCCCTCAGCTTCGCCAACTCCTGCACTACCATAGCGGGCTGACGGTTTTCCGAACCCGACAGTTGTGGCGTGACGTGGCTGAGGTAGGGCAGCGAGCCAGGGTCTTACCGAACTGAGAGATTTGATAGAAAGCGCTTTGGATGTCTACCCCTCAAAATTCAATGACTGCGTTGTCCGTCAACGTCAACAAGGTCGCTTTGCTGCGCAATTCCCGCCATCTTGACATCCCCAGTGTGGTGCGCGCGGCCAGCGCATGCCTAGAGGCCGGCGCACACGGCATCACGGTGCACCCTCGGCCTGATGAGCGCCACATCCGCACCAGTGACGTGATGGATTTGGCCGAACTCATGCGGGCGTGGCCCAACGCCGAATACAACATCGAGGGCAACCCATTTCACAACTTGATGGCATTGGTTGATCAACACCGACCCCATCAGTGCACCTTGGTGCCTGACAGCACTGACCAATTCACTTCGGATCACGGCTGGGACTTGCCCAAAGACAGCGAGCGCTTGCGCCCCGCCATTGCGCAACTGAAGGCCTGGGGTGTCCGCGTCAGTTTGTTCATGGACCCCATCCCGAGTGCGATGGCACACGCCAAAGCGTTGGGGGCTGATCGTGTCGAGCTCTACACGGAGAGTTACGCCCATGCGTTCGCACAAGGGCGCGCCGAGGAGTCCTTGCTCGCGTTTGCCGATACAGCCAGAGCGGCCCATGCGGTCGGCTTGGGGATCAACGCGGGCCATGACTTGAATCGTGAAAACCTCCCGTTGTTTGTGCAACAGGTGCCCGGTGTCCTTGAGGTATCGATTGGCCACGCGTTTATGGCCGATGCGCTCGAAGTGGGCTATGCAGAAGCCACGCGCCAGTATCTCAGTGCCCTGGGTGCCGGACACGGAGCCCAGTCGTGATTGTTGGTATCGGCACCGATGTGTGCGATGTGCGCCGCATCGCGCGCACCGTTGAGCGCCGAGGTGAGCGATTTGCCGCGCGCGTCTTGGGCGCAAACGAGTTGCTGGTTTGGCGAGCGCGATCTGCGCGAAGCCAAGAGCGCGGCATCCGTTATCTGGCGACGCGTTTCAGTGCCAAAGAGGCTTTTTCAAAGGCAGTGGGCTTGGGTATTCGCATGCCGATGGCATGGTCGCGATGCGAAATTTTGAACCACCCCAGCGGCCAGCCCTACATCCAGCTCAATGGCGATCTCGCCCAGTGGGTGCAGAGCAAAGGCTGGGACGTCCACGTTTCTGTCACCGATGAATCTGATTACGCTGCCAGTTTTGTGGTGGTCGAACGAAAGCACTGAATGACAATGCATGCACCCTTGATGATCGATGTGGCTGGTTACAGCTTGACGAGCGCTGACAAAAAGCGACTCAGCCACCCACTCGTGGGTGGGGTGATCTTGTTCGGTCGCAACTGGAAAGACCGCGCGCAACTCACACGCCTGTGTCGCCAAATCAAGCAAGTCCGCGCTGACCTGCTCATCACGGTTGATCACGAAGGTGGCCGAGTACAGCGGTTTCGCACCGACGGCTTCACCCACATCCCAGCCATGCGCACCTTGGGTGAGTTGTGGATGCGGGACACCCAAGGCGTGGGCTCTGGTGCGCTTCACGCCATGGATGTCGCCACTGCAGCGGGTTATGTGCTGGCCGCTGAGCTGCGCGCCTGCGGCGTCGATATGAGTTTCACTCCGGTGCTGGATTTGGACTACGGCAACAGCCAAGTGATTGGCGATCGGGCGTTTTCCAGCGACCCTCGCATGGTGGCCGTATTGAGCCGCAGCCTGATGCATGGCTTGTCTTTGGCCGGCATGCGCAACTGTGGCAAGCATTTTCCCGGTCATGGTTACGTCGCAGCGGACAGCCATGTGGATACGCCAGTGGATCATCGACCGCTCGCCGACATCCTTGCGGTGGATGCCGCCCCGTACGGGCAATTGCGCTCCGTGCTCGATTCGGTCATGCCCGCCCACGTCATCTACCCACAGGTTGACAGCCGCCCGGCGGGCTATTCCCGCCGTTGGTTGCAAGACATCTTGCGCGGTGACATGTCGTTTGGCGGTGTGATTTTCAGCGACGATTTGTCGATGGAAGGTGCGCGCCAAGTGGATGGGCGCCAGTTGGATTTTGTCGGCGCTGCCGAAGTGGCATTGCAAGCTGGCTGTGACATGGTTTTGCTCTGCAACCAGTGTGTGGTTGATCGAGGCCGTCCCATTGACCAGCTCATTGACGGTTTGTCAGAGGCTTTGCTGCGCGACCGTTGGCGCCCAAGCCCGATCAGTGAGCAGCGCCGTTTGAGTCTATTGCCTCAAGGCGAGGTGCCAGTCTGGGATGACCTGATGGTGCAGGCGCGCTATCAGCAAGCCTTGGCGATGCTTGCCGAGGTCACTCAGTGACTCAACCCCAATTCGTCAAGCTGATCACCCACAAGCTCTAGGCGAATCAGCGGGCTGTCGTTCGTCAGCAAACGCAGCTTCACATCGTTGGGCAAGGGCAGCAGCTCTGCCCATCGGTTGGCGACCCAGCCAGCGTCTTCCCATTCGGTTGCACCGGCTTCTGGGGGAGGGCTCACACCCATGGCGTCTGGGAAATCTTGATAGAGGCGCCCCAGCACGTCGCTCAGCGCATCGCTGATATGGCTCAGCTCTGAGGGAATGGTGACCACTTTGTCTTTCGGAATGGCTTCGGCGTCACCCACCCAAAGTCCCAGCGGGCCCTTTTCGCAGCGGTCGATGCGCACGCGCTCGCCCCCGCGGCACACGATGCGCAATAAGCCTGGTTTCACAACAGAGGTGTGCTCAATGTGGGCCAGTGTGCCTGTGTGGTGGAAGCGCTCGTGCTGATACGTAGCCTCACCTGACGGGTCAGGCCGCTGCACTTCATCACCGTCTTGCAAGCAAGCCACAATGAAAGGCGAGCCTTCTTTTTCGCACCGTTGCACCATATTCAAATACCGCACCTCAAAGACCTGCAATGGGATCAACCCTTGCGGGAACAAGACGGTATTGAGCGGAAAAATCGGCAGATTCACGCCACCGCGTCCGCGTTTTGCCCAGAGAGCATGGCCAATTGGTGTGCAATGGAGGCACGCAACTCACGGCGATCGCAGATCATGTCGACAGCGCCTTTTTGTTGCAGAAACTCAGCGCGCTGGAACCCCTCGGGCAGCTTCACGCGCACTGTGTTCTCGATCACGCGGGGACCGGCAAAGCCAATCAGCGCTTTGGGCTCAGCAATCACCACATCGCCCACAAACGCAAATCCAGCACTCACGCCGCCCATGGTTGGATCGGTCAGGACACTGATGTAGGGCAGCCTCTTTTTGGCCAACCGGGTCAGTGCAGCGTTGGTCTTTGCCATTTGCATGAGCGACAGCAAGCCCTCTTGCATGCGCGCACCACCGGTGGCAGTGAAGCACACAAAGCCGCATTTGTTTTCGATGGCATGCTCGACGCCCCGCACAAAACGCTCACCAACCACGCTGCCCATGCTGCCACCCATGAAATCGAATTCGAAGGCGGACGCCACCACAGGGATACCCATCACGCTGCCGCTGATCACGACCAGGGCATCGGTTTCGCCGGTGTTGTTTTGGGCTTCTTTCAAGCGCTGGGGGTACTTGCGGCTGTCCTTGAATTTGAGCGCATCGGTGGGTTCCACCTCTTGCGCCAAATCAACGCGCCCGTCTTCGTCCAAAAACTGGTTGAGGCGCGTGCGTGCGTCGATGCGGTGATGGTGATCACAGTGCGGGCAGACGTTTTGATTCTTCATCAAGTCCGATTGATACAGCACGGCCTCGCATCCCGCGCATTTCGTCCACACACCTTCGGGCACGCTGCGGCGGCTCCCCGCGGCATCGCGCTGGCCTAACTTGGGCGGCAGCAGTTTTGATAACCATGACATGTTTGCTCTCCTATGACCCAGAGGTCTGTCTCAGCCTCGGTCCAACGCTTGGCGAATTTCTTGGACAAACTCAGCCACCGCGGCAATGGCCTCATCAGCCTCCTTGCCTTGCAGCAGCTGAATGATCTTGGTGCCAATGATGACCGCATCGGCGTTTTCGCCCACTGCTTTGGCGGTGACCGCATCTCGGATACCAAATCCCACACCGAGTGGCAGCTGGATGTGTTTGCGAATCCGCGGCAACATTTCATTCACGGCATCGGTGTCCAACGCGCCCGACCCAGTCACGCCCTTCAATGAGACGTAGTACACGTAGCCACTGGCGATGCGACCGACATGGGCCATGCGCGCATCGGTGGATGTGGGGGCCAGCAAAAAGATCAAGTCCATGCCCGCGTCGCGCAACGCTTGGGCAAAGTCCTCGCACTCTTCTGGCGGGTAATCGACGACCAACACACCATCGACGCCTGCCGCTTGTGCATCCTTGACGAAGGCGCCCTTGCCATGGATGTGGTCGTACTGTTCGACTGGGTTGGCGTAGCCCATCAACACCACTGGTGTGGTGGTGTCTTGAGCGCGAAACGCCTGCACCATCGCGAGCACCTGCGTCATACCGATGCCCATCGCCAAAGCAGCTTCACCGGCCTGCTGAATCACGGGGCCATCCGCCATCGGATCTGAGAACGGCACACCCAATTCGATGATGTCAGCACCGGCGTCAACCATGCTGTGCATCAACCGAGGCGTGATATCTGCCTGAGGAAATCCTGCCGTCACATAAGGGATGACAGCTTTGCGGCCTTGGGCGGCCAACGCGGACAAGCAAGTTTGAATGCGGCTCATTTGACGAACTCCACCACTTGTGCGCCCTTGACGCTTTGGCCTTGGCAACTGGGCCGGCAGAAGAAGTCCGCACCGCCCAAATCGGCCACTGTGCCGATGTCTTTGTCACCGCGTCCGGAGAGGTTCACCAAGATGATTTGGTCTTTGCCCATCGTTGGCGCCATCTTCATAGCGTGGGCCAGCGCGTGGCTGGACTCGAGCGCCGGGATGATGCCTTCAGTGCGGCACAAATGGTGAAACGCATCCAACGCCTCTTGATCCGTGCAGCCCACATACTCGGCACGGCCGATGTCATGCAACCAAGCGTGTTCAGGGCCCACGCCTGGGTAGTCGAGACCTGCGCTGACCGAGTGTGTTTCGGTGATCTGGCCGTTCGCGTTTTGCAGCAAATAGGTGCGGTTGCCGTGCAGCACGCCCGGTGAGCCGCGGCTGATTGAGGCGGCATGGTGGCCAGTGTCCAAGCCTTCGCCCGCGGCCTCCACGCCAATCAGACGCACGTCATCGTGATTGATGTAGGGGTAGAAAATCCCCATGGCATTGCTGCCACCACCCACACAGGCGACGACGGCATCCGGTTGGCGCGTTGCCAGCTCGGGCATCTGCTCCAAACATTCTTGACCGATGATGCTTTGGAAATCCCGCACCATCATGGGGTAGGGGTGAGGGCCAGCGACCGTGCCGATGATGTAGAACGTGTTCTCCACGTTGGTGACCCAATCGCGCAAGGCCTCGTTGAGTGCATCCTTGAGCGTTTTGCTGCCGCTTTCCACAGGCACCACGGTGGCACCCAGCAATTTCATCCGGTACACGTTGGGGCTCTGGCGTTTCACGTCTTCGCTGCCCATGTACACGATGCATTCCAAACCGTAGCGTGCGCAGATGGTCGCCGTGGCCACCCCATGTTGGCCTGCGCCCGTTTCCGCGATGATGCGGGGCTTGCCCATGCGCTTGGCCAGCATCGCTTGCCCAATCACATTGTTGATCTTGTGCGCACCCGTGTGATTGAGGTCTTCGCGCTTCAGATAGATTTGCGCACCCCCAAGCTCTGCACTGGTTCGCGCCGCATGGTAAATGGGGCTGGGCCGACCCACAAAATGCTTTAACTCGCGCTTAAATTCGGCGATAAATTCACTATCGTGCTGATATTTTGCGTACGCTGCGCTTAACTCGTTGATCGCGTGCGTCAGCGTTTCGCTGACAAAGTTGCCGCCATAGGGGCCAAAATGACCGCGCGCGTCGGGTTGCTGGTAATTGCTCATGGCTTTTCCGTTCAATTCGAAACGATTTCAATGAAATTCGTTTCTTTTATGGGGTTTTGGCGTTTTTTAGGATCTCTTCACCGTTTCTCACGGCTTCGATGAACGCCTGCAATTTGTTGCGGTCCTTGATGCCTTTGGCGCTTTCCACGCCAGAGCTGACATCAACCGCCCAGGGTCGAACCAACGCGATGCCATCGATCACGTTTGCAGATGTGAGTCCACCAGACAAAACGAGGCGAGTGCTGGCGTTTAGTTGAGGCTGTGACCAATCGAATGCTGCCCAATTGAAAGTGTGTCCACCGCCACCATAGGCATCGATTTTGGCGTCCAACAAGATGCCCAATGCGCGGTGAAAGCGTTGACAGTATTGTAAGAGGTCAAAAGCCTCCACAGACGGGTCAGGGATACGTGCTGCGCGCAGGTACGGGCGCCCCCAGCGCTCACACTCCTCTGGGGTTTCGTCGCCATGAAACTGAAGCATCGCATGTGGCACGGCGCGCAGCCCCGCCTCAATCTCCGCGGGCGCTGCGTTCACGTACAACAAGACCGGGGTGACAAATGCTGGGATGGCGCTCGCCAGCTCCGGCAAGCGGTCGGTGCTCACAAAGCGCGCAGATGGCGCATATTGGACCAAGCCAATGGCGTCCGCCCCAGCTTGCACCGCGTCTTCAATGTCTTGCGTTCGCGTCAGCCCACAAATTTTGATTCGGATCTGCATAGCCCGCTAGCATACCGTGATCCGATGGATG
>JALQVJ010000320.1 GCA_023260355.1 Burkholderiaceae bacterium
TCGCGCGGCGCGAACGCATGATGGAACACTTTGACAAGACCGAAGCGCAGCTTGAGCGCTTGCGTGGCCCAATCGGCATATACATCGGCAGCAAGACACCCTCAGAGATCGCGGTCAGTATCATGGCCGAGGTCATGGCTGTCAAAAACGGCGTGACATTGCCCCGCGACATGGAAGTGGGTGTTGCAAAGACCCTCCGCGACACGCCGCACAATGACCCCGGCCTGTTGGTGTGCGGTGTGAGGTAAGCGGGCGGCTTTCAACGCATCAGCTGATGCGGTGAGATTCGACCCACCATTCACCGGTCAACAAGCCAAGCCAAGTCAGCAGCAGGCTGCCGGCTAAATTCATGCATGCGTTGGCGATGGCCAGCCCGGGCTTGCCCAAGCTGAAGAGACTGACCGTCTCGATGGAGAATGTCGAGAATGTGGTCAAGGCACCCAAAAAGCCCGTGATCAACAAGAGGCGCCAAGCCGGATCCAATTGAGGGTGGTTTTGCAAGAGCGTGACGCCCAAGCCGATCAGGTAGGCCCCAATCGCGTTGGCGGCCCATGTGCCCCAGGGAATTTGGTGCGGGTGGCCAGAGTTGAGCCAGAGGCCGAGTTGCCATCTGGCGATTGCGCCGAAACTGGCGCCACTGGATAGCGCGATGACTTGTGTCCACATGGCCGCATGATAAGCAATTTGTGCCGCATCACGCAGTCGCGCGCGAGCCGCGGCGCGCATATCTTCGTTTGTCTTCATGAGTTCCCGAGCTTCGGGCTGGTAAAATCGTCGGTTGGTCTCAAAAATGGGTCTCCTTTGGCGCAAGTTGATCGCGAAGTCAGTCCCAAAGACGCATTCAAACAATGTTTCAGGCGCCATGTGCGCCTCCAGCTGGATTAAGGAAATACGGCATGATCCACATCACCTTGCCCGACGGTTCGCAGCGTGGCTTTGACGGTCCAGTGACCGTGGCAGAAGTTGCTGCGTCGATTGGCGCTGGCCTGGCCAAAGCAGCCTTGGGGGGCAAAGTCGACGGCCGCCTGGTGGACACCAGCCATGTGATCGACGCCGACGCAGCACTCTCGATTGTGACCGCCAAGGACGCCGATGGCTTAGAAATGATTCGCCATTCGACGGCGCACCTGCTCGCGTATGCGGTCAAAGAGCTGTTCCCAGATGCACAGGTCACGATCGGGCCAGTGATCGAGCACGGGTTTTATTACGACTTTTCCTACAAACGGCCATTCACGCCCGAAGACTTGGTGGCCATTGAAAAGCGCATGGCGGAGTTGGCCAACAAGGACGAAACCGTGTATCGCCGCGTGTTGCCACGCGATGAAGCTGTCGAGTACTTCAAAGGCTTGGGCGAGCACTACAAGGCAGAGTTGATTGCCAGTATCCCGAGCAACGAGGACGTGAGTCTGTATCGCGAAGGTGCGTTCGAAGACTTGTGTCGCGGCCCACACGTGCCTAGCACGGGCAAGCTCAAGCACTTCAAACTCATGAAGGTGGCGGGCGCTTACTGGCGCGGCGACCACCGCAACGAAATGTTACAGCGCATCTACGGCACGGCCTGGGCGACGAAGGATGAATTGCAGCAGCACTTGACCATGCTGGAAGAGGCCGAGAAGCGCGACCATCGCAAACTCGGCAAAGAACTCGACTTGTTCCACATTGACGAGCATGCGCCGGGCGTGGTGTTTTGGCACGCCAAGGGTTGGACCGTTTGGCAAGAAGTGGAGCAGTACATGCGCCGCGTCTATCGCGACCATGGGTATCACGAGGTCAAAGGCCCTCAGCTACTGGATAAGACTCTGTGGGAGAAGACTGGGCACTGGGACAAATACCGTGAAAACATGTTCACGACGGAGTCCGAAAAGCGCGACTACGCACTCAAGCCCATGAATTGCCCTGGCCATATCTTGATTTTCAAGCAGGGCATCAAGAGTTACCGCGATCTGCCCTTGCGCTTTGGTGAGTTTGGTCAATGCCACCGCAATGAGCCCTCCGGTGGCCTGCACGGCATCATGCGGGTGCGCGGCTTCACGCAAGACGATGGCCACATTTTCTGTACCGAGGAT
>JALQVJ010000394.1 GCA_023260355.1 Burkholderiaceae bacterium
TGAGGGCATAAGGTTTATTCCTTTTGAGCGTGCCTTCCAGATCCGGGAGCGCTAACTCTGCGGATCAGACATTAGACACCCCGTCCATGTGGCGGGGTGTCGTGTTTATATGCTTATTTTTTTCAGTCTGGCAAGCGAAAGGTTTGCAAATGTGCCAACGCGTGCTGAGCCCACTCTTTGAATAGCGGACGCCCCGTCTGTCGAAACGCCATTGATGCGTTGAAAACCCATCGCGTGGCGCTGACCAAGTGCCGATGATCGCGCTCGTACACAGTGCCGTCGTCGCGCAAGTAATGGAAAAATCCACCGTGTGGGTCGACCACCACCGGCTCGTAAAACGCCAAGATGCTATCGACATGGGACCGCAAGAATTCGGCGCGAGCGAAGTCGGGCAAAGTCTCGAATGGTGTGCTCATGGCGATCACCATTCCACGGTCACTGTGCAACCTTGCGACGCGCTCTTCAACACGGCTTGCGCCACGGCCAACGAGCGAACACCGGCCCACCCATCGGCCAAATCGTTTGGCTGCCCGCTCACAGCCAAGTGGAAATGCCGCAAGCAGCGCTCGTACAAGTTGTGTTGATCTAATGCAATTTGGCGGGCACCTTGCGCATCGTTGCGCCACAACTGCCCATCGGGCCCCTGATGCAGGACGCCCTTGCCCAACATGGACGCATGTTGTCCGTGCACCTCCAGCGACACACCTGCATATGGTGTATTGAAGCCTTGATGCGTGCTGACCAAAACGCCATTTGCCATCTGCCAAATCGACATGGCGTTGTCCTCCATGCCTTTCGCCATGCCAGTGTTCCCGACCATGGCCGTGACCGACACGGGGTACGCATCCAGCAAGAAACCGACCGAGTCCGCGTTGTGAACCGCGATATCCAATACGACGCCACCCCCTGCTGCAGGGTTGTCCAAACGCCAGCCTTGAAGGTGTTTAGGAAGATAAACGGAGTGCGTCAAGCGCAACGCGACCAGTGGGCCCAATTCACCAGCGCGGATTGCCTCGCGCATCTTCAAATGTGCGCTGTTGTGCCGCAAATGGTGGTTGGTGCCCATCGTCACACCTGCGTCCTCGCAAGCCTGAGCCATGCGACGTGCCGCCGCCACATCGGTTGCCAAAGGCTTCTCACACAGCACGTGTAACCCCATGGCGGCGGCGGCCAAGGTCTGGGATTCGTGCTTTTCATTGGTACTCGATACATAGACGGCGTCGGCGCCCCAATGGCGCATGTCTTCAATGGCATCGCTGGCATGGGCAATGCCATGTTGCTCAGCGAATGCCTTGGCACGCGCTCCATCACCCGAGATCACGCCAACGATGTCATCGCCGATGGCGCGAATTGCAGGGGCCACCCATTGTTGTGCGATGTTGCTGGCACCAATCAAAACCCATTTCATACGCTCTCCTCCTGAATGAGACTCACATGGTAACGTTTACATTTTTGCTTTCAAGCTCTTGACAGCAAATGTAAACGTTTCCAGAATATTCAAAAAGAACCAAGAGACATGCCCGCAAAAGTCACCATCACCACCGTCGCGAAAGCCACCGGCTTGTCCCTGGCAACCGTGTCACGTGCACTTGCGGGTGCTGAAAACGTGCTACCTCAAACCCGCGAGAAGGTCTTGGCCGCGGCACAGTCCCTCAACTATGTACGGGATCGGACCGCAGTCAGGCTCAAGACGGGCAAAACCCATGTGCTCGCATTCATCATGGACCGGCGCGATGCACGCCATCCGGGGTTCATGGGCTTGATGCTGGGTGTCAGCGACGCCATTGCCGGGTCGGAATACCACATGGTCGTGCTGCCCGACGAAGCCAGTGACCCCTTGGCAACCATCAAATATGTCACTGAAAGAGGGCTTGCAGACGCCTTGGTCATCTCGCACACCCAGGCGGACGATGAAAGAGTGCAGTACCTGTTGGATGCGGGCATGCCCTTCGTTGCCCACGGACGCACGAATAGCCCAGTTCCGCATGGGTATGTCGATTTCGATAACGCCGCGTACAGCGCCAACGCCGTTCACGCGCTCGCGGCACGTGGTCGAAAGAAACTGGCACTGTTGCTGCCAAGCCCTGGCGGTCTGTTTTACAGCCACCTGCTCGATGGCTTCGAGAGTGCCTGCCGCATGCACGGACTTGAAGGGACTCCGATACAAGGCGTGAGCTTGGATCGGTCGCCCACAGATCTGTATGCGTGGGCGATGGCTGAGGCCTCGCAATATGACGGCATCATCACGTCCCGCGAAGCCCCTGTCGTTGCTTTGCTCGGCGCCCTCAATGCTCGCCAAATCCAACTCGGCAGAGACATGGATTTGGTCATCAAACACAGCACGCCATTCCCGCAGTTTGTTCATCAGCCTCTACTGGGGTGTTTTGAAGATTTGCATCAAGCCGGATGGCACATTGGTCAAGTGCTACTCGACTATTTCAATCGACCGCAACAACCGATGGGGCAGTTTCTATTCCAGCCCCCAAAAATCGAGGTATTCCATGAACTTGAGCGCACGTGAAAAAGCCGCAGAAGCCAACGCGCCACACCGCGACAAAATCATCGCCGCCAAGCGCAAGCTGAGGGCACAAATACCCGACCTCAAAGAGCGATTTGAGCATCTCACACGCGATATCGAAAACCAATTGGATGTGATTGAGCGTGAACGCGCTGAGGGCATTGAGCCTGTGCCACAGCTCGATTTCAACGAACTATCGACGGTGTCAGAGGCTCAGATCCAGCGCATCAAGCAACGCGGTTGTTTGGTGATTCGAAATGTGTTTGACGACGAGCGCGTGAACGCATGGAATGCAGACGTGGCAACGTATTTTGAATCCAACAATTATTTGGAAAGACAAAAAAAAGGGGCGGCGGTAGACAACTACTTCAGCACGCTTGCCAGCGACAAGCCGCAGATTTATGGCGTTTTTTGGTCCCGCGCTCAGATGGAAGCGCGGACTGACCCCAACATGGCGATCGCCAAACGCTTTATGAACCGCCTTTGGAAGTTCGAGAACCTTCAGGGGCAAGAATTCAATCCAGACGCAGATTTGCTGTACGCCGACCGGGTCCGCTTTAGGCAGCCCGGCGACGCCTCACTGGGATTGTCCGCGCACGTGGACAGTGGGTCTATCGAACGCTGGATCGATCCAGCGTACCAACAGGTCTACCGCGAGGTTTTTGGTGGCGATCTGCAGGCATACGATCCTTTTGATGCGTACCAACGCACCTCAACGGTCGAGATCCCCTCACCTGCCGTGTGTCGGATGTTTCGCAGCTTTCAGGCATGGACAGCATTGACTCGCCAAGGACCCGGTGACGGGACCTTGCAGCTCCTACCGGTTGCCAACGCCATGGCATGGATGCTATTGCGCGCACTGCTGGACGATATTCCCGAGGACGAACTCTGCGGTGCTGCCGCTTGCCGCGCGATGATGCTTTCTGACCAATACCACAGCCTACTTAAGCGTGGTTATGGCTCGATTCCGCTGATGCAACCAGGGGACACGGTTTGGTGGCACCCAGATGTGTTGCATGGTGTCGAGGATGTCCACCGTGGCACCGGTTACTCGAACGTGATGTACATCGCACCAGCGCCCGACTGCGCCAAGAACCGCGCCTACTCAGATCTCCAGCGTCCCGCTTTTGAGCAGGGCCTGTCGGCGCCAGATTTCGCCCCAGACAACTTTGAAGTCGACTTTAAAAATCGGTTCTTGCCCGAGGATCTCAGTCCGCTGGGCCGTCAACAAATGGGGTATCCGGCGTGACCTGTTGAGCACAGACATCTGCGCATCGCCGCGTGGATGTCTATCAAGTCCTGAGGATTAACGCGGCTCAAAGCACCAGCGCATGTCGTGTTGGTAGTCGTGGCCAGGCCCATACCAAACAGGCGCGCCCAACGCAGGGCCGTTGGGCATGGCCTCCGTTTCCAAACACAGCCCCGCCGCGGGTTGGTGGCGCACACCCAAAGGTTCGCCGGTGGGCTTCAACCCTGCGCCCGCATACAGATGCAAGTAGGGTTGATCCGTGGATAGTCGCAAGCGGAGGTCACGCACTGTGAGGTCCGCCACCTCTCGCATGCCCCCCCGATGACCCTCATCCAAAAGCAACGCACCCTCCAAGGCCGGAGCCAATGATGGGTCTATCGCGCGCGGCTGTCTGAAGTCGAGCACTGTGCCATCCACTGGCTCAGCGGGCAAAGGCAACTCGCGCTCATCAATGGGGTGATACGCATGTGCAGAGACCCGCAGGGTGTGCCCCGTTAAATCTGGACTGCCCGCCAAATTCCAGTAGCTGTGTTGCACCAAATTCAGGGGGCATGGCTTGTCTACTTGGGCCACCACCCGCCACCTCAAGGTGTTGGCCTCCCACCCAATCCGAAGTGTCGTCTCACAAGTGCCGGGGAACCCCATATCTCCATCTGGCGAGATCAAGCGCAGCGTCAAACAATCATCAGCCCGTTCGATGACTTGCCACGAGACGCGATCAAACCCTCTTGACCCACCATGAATGCAATGCCCCATGGGGTGGTTCGCGTCAAGTGAATACCGAGTGTCACCCCACTGGATTTGCGCATCCTGCAATCTGTTGGCGTATCGACCACAGGTCGACCCCAGAGCCATGCGATCGTCTTGGTAGGCAAGTGGATCGCGAAACCCGAGTGTCAGCGGTCGAGACCCCTCCGGAGCATCAAGCCACCAGACCTGTACCAATCGCGCGCCCCACGGCAGCACCCACGCCTCAAACCCTTGGGTGCGCAAAACGCATACATCCTTGGGAGCGGTGAGCGTTGGGGGAGTCATTGCGTTTCCAAGTCAAACACGAGCAGTCCCTTAAGACCCCCGTCGGCGAGGGAAACAAGCGCCTCTCCTGCAGCGATGTGCTCAGGGTGTCCTCGGTAGCGAGCCAGAGCTTCAGCATCCTCGAACACAGCAATAAAGCCTTCACTGAAGCCCTGATCCAAGGCTTCGTACCGGGCATTGCTGCCATATCGAAGGGCCAGCAGCCCGGGAACTTGTCCGACCAGTTGTGCCAATCGGTCAAACACAGCACATCGCTCTGCAACCAAGGCATCTGAACGGAATTTGATCCAAACGCAATGCTCAATCACGCAGGCACCAATCGCAGTGCTTACTGCAAACGAGCGCCGCTTTGCGGGTCGAACAAATGGAGCTTGCTGATGTCAAACCCCATCAGCAGTTGGTCACCATGCCGCATGTTGGAGGGGCCAGCGATGCGCAACGTCAACTCGCCTAAAGCACCACCATCGACCAAAACGTAGCTTTCAGCGCCGGTCGGTTCGACAAGCGTGACTTGTCCCGTCAACTGACCGTGACCTGCAATCAAATCTTCAGGGCGTACACCGACCGTGACCTTGGTATTGGCAAACTTGGGCAACGTGATGCCAGTGTGCATGCCCGCCATGGTCAACTGTCCTTGTGCATCGAACACGCCGTCCATCAAGTTGATCGAGGGTGAGCCGATGAAACCAGCGACGAAAATATTGGCAGGTCGCTCATACAGCTCCATCGGCGTGGCCAACTGTTGGATCAAGCCATCTTTCAAAACCGCAATGCGCGTGCCCAGCGTCATTGCTTCGACCTGATCGTGCGTGACATAAATGGTCGTCACACCAGTCGACATATGAAGCTTCTTCAACTCAGCACGCATATCAACACGGAGCTTGGCATCCAAGTTAGACAGCGGCTCATCGAACAAAAACAACGAGGGATGGCGCGCCAGCGCACGACCGATCGCCACGCGCTGCCGCTGTCCGCCGGACAGCTGACGAGGTTTGCGATCGAGCAAGTGATCGATTTGAAGCATGGATGCAACCTCGCTCACCGCCGCCTCACGTTGCGCTTTGGGGACCTTTCGCATCTCTAGCGGGAACGCAATGTTTTGCGCCACAGTCATATTTGGATACAACGCATAGCTCTGGAACACCATAGCCACATCCCGCTCGTCTGGGGGCAAATGGGTGATGTCTCGCCCACCCAAGTCCAAACGGCCAGTTGTGGCCTCCTCAAGCCCTGCAACGATATTCATCAGCGTGCTTTTGCCACAACCCGATGGACCCACCAAGACCAAAAATTCGCCGTCCACCAAGTCCAAATTGATTTCGTGCAGAACCTGAGTGGCGCCGAAGCGCTTTGAAACGTTTTGAATAGATAGAGTCGACATATCAACCTTTGACAGAACCGGACATCAGTCCGCGCACGAAATACTTACCAGACAGGATGTACACCACCAGCGTCGGCAACGCAGCGATGAACGCACCAGCAAAGTGGACGTTGTACTCCTTGACGCCAGTCGAACTGCTCACCAAGTTGTTAAGCGCCACGGTCAAGGGGTAGGACGAGTAATCACTGAACGAAGCACCAAACAAGAAATCGTTCCAAATATTGGTGAATTGCCAAATGACGTTCACCACGATGATGGGCAGACTGTTGGGCAACATCAAGCGCCAAAACAGAACAAAAAATCCTGCGCCATCCATGCGCGCTGACTTCACCAACTCCTGGGGGAAGGCTGCATAGAAGTTGCGGAAAAACAATGTGCCGAACCCGATGCCATACACGGTGTGAACCAAAATCAAACCTTTGACAGTGCCGGCCAAGCCCAACTCACCCAAAAGGCGAGCCATTGGAATCAATACGATCTGAAACGGAATAAATACTGAAAACAGCAACAACCCGAATATCAGTGTCGCACCGCGAACCTTGAACTGGGTCAGAACGTACCCGTTCAAAGCGCCAATCGCGGTGGACAAGATGACCGCTGGAATGACCATCAAGAACGAATTCAAGAAGTACGGTTTCAACCCAGTTGGCTGAACACCAATCTGCGCTTTGCTCCACGCTTGCAGCCAGGGCTCAATCGTTGGCGCCAGCGGAAGGCTGACCAAATTGCCACCGCGAATTTCATCGAGTGGTTTGATCGAATTGACGAGCATCACGTACACCGGCGTCAGAAACACCAACGCCAGCAGGATCAAGACCACGTAGAGCAGCGCACGCTGCGGGGTGAACACGGCTTTCATGGCTGCCCCTTTCCAGCGCGCATTTCACTGCGGATGTAGGGCACCACGACGATTGCAATCGCCAGCAACATGATCACTGCGCTGGCGGCGCCGACCGCCATTTCGTTGCGCGTGAAGGTGTACTGGTACATGAACACAGAGGGTAGCCACGTGTCACGACCAGGACCACCGCCAGTCAGCGCGATGACGAGGTCATAACTCTTGATCGCCATGTGGGCCAAAATCACAAACGAACTGATGAAGCTGGGCCCCAATTGCGGAATGATGATCCGCCAATAAATGCGCCAACTTTTCGCGCCATCTACCCTCGCAGCATTCAAGACTTCGTTATCGATGCCTCTCAAGCCGGCCAGAAATAGCGCCATCACAAATCCAGAAGACTGCCACACAGCAGCGATCACCACGGTGTAAATCGCCATCTCACCGTCTTTAATCCAATCAAAAACAAAATCATTGAAGCCCAAACTGCGCACTGTGCGCTCGAGGCCAATGCTTGGATCAAGCAGCCACTTCCATGCCGTGCCGGTCACGATGAAAGACAGAGCCATGGGGTAGAGAAAAACTGATCGGTAGATGTTTTCTGCGCGAACCTTTTGATCAATCAATATGGCCATCAACATGCCCAGCACCATGCACAACCCAATGTACAAGGCTGCAAAAATGCCCAGATTGGCAGCAGACAACTTGAATGTCGACAACCGAAATAAACGCTCGTAATTGCTCTTATCACTCAGCTCCATCACCGGCAATATGGTGGATGAGGTGAACGAAAGGTAAATCGTAAAAAGAATGAAGCCATACACGCAGGCCCCGACCAGCACAATGCTGGGGGTGAGCACCAACGACGGAAGCCATCTGTTGTTCATAACCAAACCCATCCTAGCCACCCCACCCAGCGCTTCAAACCATCGCGCTTGGGTTGAGTGAGTGGCAATCCAATGCAAGGACTTTGGATTGCCCAAATAACAAGGCGGGGAGGAGTTGCCTCCTCCCCGCCTGTTTGCCTTGCCGAGATTACTCCGCGGCTGTGGCCATCTCTTTGGCCGCCTTGGCGCTGTCCATCTTGCCGTTGAAGTGCGCTGTGATCACGTCATAGAACGCATTCTTGGTGGATGCAGGAACAGCGTGGCCGTGGGCCATAGAGCCCACCAAAGTGCCATTCTTGTTGGCTTCAGCCAAGTCCTTCATGCCCTTCTTACCGCAATCGTCAAAGTCGGTATTAGGGACGTCAGTGCGCGCAGGTACGGAACCCTTCACCACGTTGAACGCGCTTTGGAAGCCAGGGTTCATGATGGCAGAGGCCAACTTCATTTGCGCCGCTTGCGCGCCGGAACCAACGCTGAACATACCAAACTGGTCAGAGTTGAAAGACACCATACCCTGCGTACCGGGCACGCGGAAACACAGGAAGTCTTTGCCAGGGACCTT
>JALQVJ010000001.1 GCA_023260355.1 Burkholderiaceae bacterium
TTCATGATTTTGTCCTCAGTCTGCCCAAAGGCTATGACACCCAGGTGGGGGAGCGTGGCCTCAAATTATCCGGTGGCGAAAAGCAGCGGGTTGCGATTGCCCGCACGTTGCTGAAGAACCCACCTGTGGTGATTTTTGACGAGGCGACGTCAGCGCTGGACTCCGCCAATGAGCGCGCGATTCAAGGCGAAATTCGCACTGCCGCCCAAGGTAAGACCAGTCTGGTGATTGCGCATCGGTTGAGCACTGTGATTCATGCCCACGAAATTTTGGTGATGCAGCAAGGGCAAATCGTTGAGCGCGGC
The DNA here is from genome assembly GCA_023260355.1 of Burkholderiaceae bacterium. GTDB lineage: Bacteria > Pseudomonadota > Gammaproteobacteria > Burkholderiales > Burkholderiaceae_C > RS62. Next base: position 306 of record JALQVJ010000001.1, read on the forward strand.
ACGCATGCGGATCTGTTGGGTCAGCAGGGAATTTATGCTGAGATGTGGGCGATGCAGCAGCAGGCTGCGGATCAATCTGACACGTTGCTTCAAGAGGTGAGTGATGGAAACCCGATGGCTTGAGGACTTTGTTTCGTTGGCGCAGACCCACAGCTTCAGTCGCTCGGCGAAGCTGCGCCACGTGACCCAGCCTGCCTTTTCAAGGCGGATCCAATCCTTGGAGGCTTGGGCGGGCACCGACTTGGTGGATCGGTCTAGCTACCCGACACGTTTGACGCCAGCAGGGCAGGTGCTGCTCGAGCAGGCGCTCGAGATTTTGCAAAACCTTCAAGCCACGCGCTCGACTTTGCGAAGCCACCTCAAGAGCGTCAAAGGCGTGGTTGACTTTGCCGTTCCTCACACGCTGGCGGTGTCTTTCTTTCCGCATTGGATGGCGGAGCTGAGGACTGAGTTCCCGCAGTTGCGCAGCCGCTTGATGGCCTACAACGTTCACGACGCGGTGCTGCGGTTGGTGGAGGGCAGTTGTGATTTGTTGTTGACCTATCACCACCCTTCGCATCCGATTGCCTTGGACTTGGCGCACTACGACATGCTGGTGCTCGGGCAAGAGCAAATCACGGCCTACGGACGCCCATTGGCGGGGGGCAAAGCGGGATGGGCTTGGGGGCAGAAAAAAGGGGATCGCTTGCCATTCTTGGCGTATGCATCAGGCGCCTACTTGGGGCTGGTGGTTGAGTCAGTGCTCAAGAAAACCGACGATTTGTCACAATTGGACCGTGTCTACGAGACCGAAATGTCTGAGGGGCTGCGTGCCATGGCCATTGAGGGACAGGGCATCGCGTTCTTGCCGGCCAGTGGTGTGCAAGGAGAGTTGGCCCGCCACCGATTGGTGCCGATTCCGGGGGCACCGGTCATTGATCTGGAGGTGCGGATTTATCGCCAACGGCCAGCTCAGCAGGCCAAATCGGTGTCTGCACCAGCGCACTCACTGTGGGCCCATTTAGAAAAAACAGCGACGGTTGCTGAATCCGAGCTTTGATTGGTGACAATACCGCATATGAACGAATTGACCATCACCCGACCCGATGACTGGCACTTGCATGTGCGCGATGGCGAGGCACTGCGCACCGTGGTGCCACACACCGCGCAGCAGTTTGGCCGTGCGGTCATCATGCCCAATCTCAAACCGCCCGTGACGACCGCGGCACAAGCGCTTGCGTACCGAGATCGCATCGTGGCAGCGGTGCCTGCAGGCCTCTCGTTTGAGCCTTTGATGACGCTGTATCTGACCGACAACTTGCCAGCCTCTGAAATCGCGGTGGCGAAGGCTGCCGGCGTTGTGGCCTGCAAGCTCTACCCCGCGGGTGCCACGACCAACAGCGATGCGGGCGTGACCGACGTGCGAAAGATCTATCCTGTTCTCGAGGCCATGCAACGAGAGGGCATGCTTTTGCTGGTGCACGGTGAGGTGACCGATTCAGCGATTGATTTGTTTGATCGGGAGGCGGTGTTTATTGACCAAGTGCTGCGGCCATTGCGGGCCGATTTTCCGGAGCTGAAAATCGTGATGGAGCACATCACGACAGCCGAAGCAGCGCAGTACGTGGGCGACGGCGATCCGTTTTTGGCGGCCACGATCACAGCCCACCACTTGCTTTACAACCGCAACGCCATTTTCCAAGGTGGCATTCGCCCCCACTACTATTGCTTGCCCGTTCTCAAGCGCGAGACCCACCGCCGGGCTTTGGTGCAAGCGGCAACCAGCGGCTCACCCAGCTTCTTCCTGGGCACTGACAGCGCCCCCCACCCTGTGCACCTCAAAGAGCACGCGATGGGTTGCGCGGGTTGCTATACCGCGCACGCAGCGGTGGAGTTGTACGCCAAAGCATTCGAGGCGGCAGGCGCATTGGATCGATTGGAAGGCTTTGCATCGCACTTCGGTGCGGACTTTTATGGTTTGCCGCGCAACACAGCAACCATCACGCTCAAGCGAGAAAGCTGGGTTCCGCCTGAGTCTTTCCCATTTGGCGAGGCGGAGCTCAAGCCCTTGGATGGCGGCATCGCGCTGGCGTGGCGCTTGGGCTGAGGTGATTGCTTCAGCGGATGCACTGGGTTGGCAGGCTGACACATGAAGGACGCCAAATGGGGACCAGCCGAGGCAATCCATGACATTGATTGGTCACAGCCTTGGCTGTCCCACGTTGCCGTGGCCGGGCAAGCTGTTCTGGCTGATTGGGCGTTGTCGGATGGTCCGCTGTTTGCAAGTTTGAACCGTGTCTTGGATGCCCCTGTGCAGTTTGTGCACCAGGATGCGCTCGGGCCCCAAACCCCCTACGAGGCCCATGTTGCGAAGCACGACCAAGTCCCCACGAGAGACAACTTGCATGATTTTTTCAATGCGCTGTCTTGGGCGGCATGGCCGCACGCGAAGTCTCAATTCAATCGGCTTCATGCGCACGCCCTGAGCACCAATCCAGAAGAACCAAGACGGCGTGGTCCGGTGCGGGATGCGCTGACTTTGTTGGATGAAAACGGGGCGGTCTTGATCGCGCCCGACGCCATTTGGCGAGCACTCCGTGCACACGATTGGCACAGCGCGTTGGTGCACGCGCGCTCGGTTTGGCAGACCGCCCAGTTGTGGTTGGTCGGCCATGCATTGATGCAGCAATTGACCCAGCCTCGCAAAGGGCTGACGTCGCATGTTTGGCTGATGGACAAAGACATCAATGCATGGGCTTGGGCCCAGCTGAGCGCGGGCCATGCAAGCGGAAGTGTTCGGGTTGAACTGGATCGGATGTGGGCGAAAGGCATCAGTGCGGATCGCGTGGCGCTCAAGCCATTCACGCCTTTGCCGGTGCTTGGCGTACCGGGGTGGTGGTTGCCGAACAGCGATCCCGCCTTCTACGCAGACGACAGCGTGTTTCGCCCCAAGCGGGACAAAGCGACTGTCGAGTAAATGGATGCGGGCTCCGGCATCGCTCCCGAAAGACCGGATTTCCCCCTTGAAATTCAGGGTTTGCGCTCCAGATATCATCCGCATGCCAAGCTGAATTGGCGTCAATTTTCAGGAGAAATCAAGCTATGAAACGCATCGCATTGTTCGTGATGACCAATTTGGCCATTGTGCTGGTGCTGGGAGTGACCGCCAGTTTGTTGGGGGTCAATCGGTTCTTGACCGCGAATGGCTTGGATCTGACTGCGCTGTTGGGATTCTCATTGATCATGGGATTTGGCGGTGCGTTCATTTCATTGCTGATCAGCAAACCTGTGGCCAAGTGGAGCACCGGCGCGCGCGTGATCGAGCGACCCGCGAACCAAGACGAAGCGTGGTTGCTGCAGACGGTTCAGCGGCTCTCGGATAAAGCCGGTATCGCGATGCCTGAGGTGGCGATTTACGAGGGTGATCCCAATGCGTTTGCGACAGGCGCATTCAAAAATTCGGCGTTGGTGGCGGTCTCCACAGGATTGCTTCGCGGGATGACCCACGAAGAAATCGAAGCCGTGCTCGGTCACGAAGTCGCGCACATCGCCAACGGTGATATGGTCACCATGGCCCTGATTCAGGGTGTGATGAACACCTTTGTGGTGTTCTTATCGCGCGTGGT
>JALQVJ010000006.1 GCA_023260355.1 Burkholderiaceae bacterium
CATCGTCAAAGCGAGCGAAGAGTTCAAGGCGGCGCTGGCCTCGTGTCAGCGCGAGGCGACCAAGAGCTTTGGCGACGATGCTGTACTGATCGAAAAATATGTCCAGCGCCCCCGCCACATTGAAATCCAAGTGTTTGGCGACAGCCATGGCCAAGTGATCCATTTGTTTGAGCGCGATTGCTCGGTGCAACGCCGACATCAAAAAGTGCTCGAGGAAGCCCCTGCACCTGGCATGCCGCCAGCCCTCAGAGAGGCTATGGGGGCTGCAGCTGTGGCAGCGGCGAGAGCGGTCAACTACGTCGGGGCGGGGACAGTTGAGTTCATCGTCGAGCAAACCGACTACGACAGCCCTGAGACCATGAAGTTCTACTTCATGGAGATGAACACCCGTTTGCAAGTGGAGCACCCCGTCACTGAAGCGATCACGGGATTGGATTTGGTGGAGTGGCAACTCCGGGTGGCCAGTGGCGAACCGTTGCCGTGTCAACAAGCAGACTTGCGCATTCAGGGGCATGCGATCGAGGCGCGCATTTGTGCCGAGAACCCTGAGCAGCAGTTTTTGCCTGCCATTGGCCATTTGTCGCGTCTCGCACCACCGAGCGCAAGCGCGTTCACCATTGGGCCAGTGCGGTGGGATGCTGGCGTGCGCGAGGGTGACGACATTTCGCCGTTTTATGACTCAATGGTGGCCAAGCTCATTGTGCATGGCGCCGATCGTGCAGAGGCGTTGGCCAAGCTGGACGCGGCATTGGCGCTCACCCGCATCGTCGGTGTACACACCAATGTGCAGTTTTTGCGCCGGGTTGTGCGCACCGCGTCATTCCAGCAAGCCAAGTTGGACACGGCGCTGATCGAGCGCGAATCTGCCCAACTGTTTGGGCAGGCTGATTTGCCTGTGCCTGTTTTGCTGGGCGCCGCTGTCGCAGATCAAGTCGCCCGTGCACGTCAGCAGCGCGGTGCTGACCCCTGGAGCCACACCGACCACTGGGCGGCGTTCGGCGCTGGCCAGCAGTGGTTTGAAGCGCAATCTGGCGATGTCACCTACCGCTTGAATCTGCAGGTGTCACACGCGGGCGAGATGCGCTTGCATGTGGATGGCGACCCGCAAGGTTGGCCCCTGAGGCACTGGCCACAACGGGATGGGATCGATGTGCAGGTTGGTGACTGGCGCGGTCGGGTCCATATCGAAAACGTGGACTCGCAGTGCCACGTGTTCACGCGCGACGGTGCAGCCGCATTGGTCTGGCTCGATCCGATCGCGCGCGCACAGGACGACGCGGGTGGCAATGGTCACCTCAAAGCGCCGATGCCCGGCAAAGTCCTGAGGGTCGATGTGGCCGGCGGCGACGTGGTGAAAAAGGGCCAAGTGCTTGCCGTGCTGGAGGCCATGAAAATGGAGCACAGCATCGTGGCGCCCAAGGACGGCAAGATCAGCGAAGTGATGGTTCGTGTGGGCGATCAAGTCGCAGACGGCGCCGAATTGTTGGCCATGGCGGACTGAAGCGAATGGGCCGTTTGATCACAAACCAGCGCATCCTGTTCCACCACCCCAGTGCGCAAGAGGGGGCTTGGTTGCGTGCTCTCTCTGAGGCTCTGCCGGATTGGGAGTTGGTCAAGTGGCAACCCGGGGAGGCGGCGGCAGACCTCGCCATTGCGTGGGCACCACCGCAACAGTTGTTGGACGAGCAGCCAGGATTGAAAGTCATGTTTCACTTGGGCGCGGGGGTGGACGCGCTTTGGTCACTGAGGCGCCCGCCTCAGATGCAGGTCGTTCGCCTCGAGGACGCCGGCATGGCCGAGCAGATGGTCGACTACGCGCTGTACGCAGTGACGCGACACACGCGAGACTTCACAAACTACGAACAAGATTGGCGAGCAGGAAGTTGGACACCGCGGCGTGTGCGCCCCAATCACGAGTGGCAAATTGGCATCATGGGCTATGGCGCTCTGGGGGCCCGGGTGGCTGCGGTTTTGCAGTCGCGCGGTTACGGCGTGCACGCGTGGAGCCGCTCGCCCAAACATGGGACGGGCGTGGTGCACCACCATGGCATGGGCGGATTGGCTGCTTTCTTACAGCAAGCACATGTGTTGATCGTGCTGCTGCCTCTCACGGCTGACACACGGCATCTCTTGAACGCGGATCGCCTCGCGCAGCTGCCCAAAGGCGCGTATTTCATCAACATGGCGCGCGGCGCGCTGGTCGATACGGATGCATTGGCACAAGCGCTCACCAGTGGGCACTTGGCCGGCGCTGTTTTGGACGTGTTTGAGCAAGAGCCGCTATCACCCGCACATCCTTTGCGGCAGATGCCCAATGTCATCGGTACCCCGCATATCGCGGCCCAAACTTGGATACCTGAGGCGGTGCAATCGATCGCTGGCAACATCCGTGCGTGGCAGGACAACAACCCGTTGCATGGCGTGGTTGATCCGCTTCGCGCATACTAAAAAACCACCAAGAAGCAACCCAATATGGCTTACCCCACTTCTGTTGACATCATCGACGTCGGTCCGCGTGACGGACTTCAAAATGAAAAGCAGCCCGTCCCCGCCGCCGTCAAAATCGACTTGATACACCGGCTGGTGCATGCGGGTGTGCGTCATTTGGAGGCCACCAGTTTTGTGAGCCCGAAGTGGGTGCCTCAAATGGCCGATGCACCGGAAGTGATGGCAGGCATCGAGCGCACGCCGGATGTGATTTACAGCGTACTGACCCCCAACATGAAGGGGCTGGAGTCGGCGCTCGGCAGCCAGCCTGGTGAAGTGGTGGTGTTTGGTGCGGCGAGCGAAGCTTTCAGTCAGAAAAACATCAATTGCTCAGTCGCTGAATCCATCGAGCGCTTTGCGCCAGTGGTTGAGGCAGCGCACGCGGCTGGCGTCGCAACCCGCGGTGCGATTTCCTGTGCGGTGGGGTGTCCCTATGAGGGCGACGTATCGGCTGACGCGGTGGCACATGTGGCGCGTCTCATGAAAGAGATCGGTGTGCAACGCATCGCCGTGGCAGACACGATTGGCGTGGGCACACCGCGCCGCGTGCAAGCCGCCATGGAGGCGGCGTTGCGACACTACGATTTGGCACAAGTCAGTGGCCATTTCCATGACACCTACGGACAAGCGTTGGCCAACACGCTGGCATCGCTGGAGATGGGCATTCGCGTGTTTGAAACTTCGGTGGCTGGACTGGGGGGCTGCCCCTATGCCAAAGGGGCCACGGGGAATGTGGCCACAGAAGACGTGGTCTACATGCTGCATGGCATGGGTATCGAGACAGGCATCGACCTGGACCGATTGATCGACGCGGCTGATGCGATCAGTCAATTCTTGGGGCGTGCGCCCAACGGACGGGTGTCCGTGGCCAAGCTCAAGCAACGCGTTGCGGCTTGATTCTGGGAAGGCTGCGCATGAGTTCAACTGCCCACTCTGTTGCTGCGAACACCCTGCCGGCTGCGTGGCCGGCGAGTGTCCAGCGTGTGGTGGACGTGCTCCGGCAGGCAGGGCATGCCCAAGACCCAGTGATGCTGGATGGTGCGGCGCGCACCGCGCAGCAGGCTGCTGACGCTCTGGGTGTCGAGTTGGGCCAGATCGCCAAGAGCATTGTGTTCATGCGCCAACCCGATGGCACGCATGTTTTGGTGATCACGGCAGGTGACCGCCGGGTCGACACGGCCAAGGTTGAAGCACTGATTGCCAGCGCAGGCCAGCGGCTCGCCAAAGCGACCGCGGATGATGTGCGTGAGTGCACTGGCTTTGCGATCGGCGGGGTGCCACCGCTCGCGCACGCCAAGACCGGCATCACGCTGATGGACGCATCTTTGCAGCGCTTTGAATCCGTATGGGCCGCAGCGGGCCACCCCCATGCGGTGTTTGAAATTTCGGTACAGCGTTTGACATCGCTGACCGGCACAAGCTTTCAAGATGTCGTGGAGACCGTGGCATGAATACCTCCCGCACCCGTTTGCAAACCATCCATGAGCGCAGCTTGCGCAGCCCTGGTGTGTTGAGTCCGTGCGTGTCGGTGTGCCGCATGGACGCCTCAGCGGAGCTGTGTGTCGGTTGTTACCGAACATTGGACGAAATCGCGCAGTGGTCCACCATGGCCGAGAGCACGAAAGCCGTGGTTTGGCAACACATTTTGACTCGTGAGCAACATGCCAAAGGCGTCTCAAATGGCCAGTGATCCCAACACCATTGATTTCTATTACGACCCGATTTCGCCCTACGCGTACCTCGCGTTTCACGCGTTGCCAGAGGCGTTGCAGGGTTTGAGTGTTCAGGTGCGCTACCGCCCGGTGCTGTTCGGTGCATTGCTGAAAGCAGGGGGACAAAAAGGCCCCGCTGAGATTGCCGGCAAGCGTGAATGGACGTATCGCCAGGTGTTGTGGCAAGCGCGGGAAATGGGGCTCGCCATGGCGATGCCGGCGGCGCACCCTTTCAACCCATTGGCGATTTCTCGCGCCGCGTTGGCGGCGAGCGATGGCAGTGGTTTCACCAACCGATGGGTGACACAAACGGTGCTCGACCATGTCTGGCAAGCGGGACAAGACCCATTGCATGCGGATCGGCTCGCGGCATTGCAGACCACATTGCAAACGCATCGTCACAAGGCCTATCCGGATGTGGCTGAGATCTCGGCAGACGTGGTCAAGCAACTGCTGGTGAGCAACACCGACCTGGCGATGTCTCGGGGTGTCTTTGGGGTGCCAACTTGTGAATGGCAAGGCGAATTGTTTTGGGGGCTGGATGCCCTGCCCATGTTGCGCCAGGCCATATCAGGCGATGAATGGTTCAATGGTCCAGCATGGCGCGGGGCGAGAGATATCCCTGTTGGGATTGCGCGCAAGATTTGACTTGGCTCAAGGTCGCGCCCAATATACGGATCTAAAGTTCCCCTGAATTGGGCAAAGGAGGCGCAGTATGTTCACCCGAATTTTGATCCCCACGGACGGTTCTGACTTGGCCAACAAGGCCGCAAAAAACGCCCTCGAAATGGCGAAACTACAAGGGGCGTCTGTGGTGGGTGTGTACGTGATTGATCCATTCCCCTACATTGGGCTGGGCGAGGCGTCAGCCCTGGGGTTGCAGGCTTACATGGAAGAGGTGCAAGTGGCCGCTCAAAGCGCCCTCACGCAGATCCGCGCCGAGGCAGAAGCTTTGGGCGTGCGCTATCAGGGGGACACGATTGAACGCAGCGCGACCTACGAAGGTATTTTGGATACCGCTGAGGCCGAGCAGTGCGATCTGATTGTCATGGGCTCACATGGCCGCCAGGGCATGAAAGCAATGATCCTGGGGAGCGTGACACAAAAAGTCTTGACCCACAGCAAGCTGCCAGTCCTGGTGATCAAACCCTGAGCTGGTGACGGGTTGGGCGGCGCTTCTGCATGGGGCGCCGCGAAAGAGCGCACCTTGGGTGCGCTTTTTTGTGGACGCCAGCGGCAGCGACAGGGAATCCCTAGAATGGTTGACCTTCGCTTTTTCAGGACTGCCTGAGCCCATGACTTCCTCCAAAAAAACCAGCAGCCCGGTCACTGAGACCGGCACGATTCGCATTCGGGGCGCACGCCAGCACAACCTGAAGAACTTGGATATCGATATCCGCACTGGCGAGTTGACTGTATTCACCGGACCGAGCGGCTCAGGCAAATCGAGTTTGGTCTTTGACACCTTGTTTGCTGAGGGACAGCGGCGGTATGTCGAGACCTTCTCTGCCTATGCGCGCCAGTTTTTAGACCGGATGGACAAGCCGGCGGTCGATGCGGTCGAGGGGGTACCCCCTGCGATTGCGATTGACCAAACCAACCCCGTGCGCAGCTCGCGTTCAACCGTGGGCACGATGACCGAACTCAACGACCACTTGAAGCTGCTCTTCGCTCGCAGTGCCCAGTTGTTTGATCGCGATACAGCACAACCCGTTCAGCACGACACGGCGGATACCATTTTTGCGCACATCGAGGCGCGCGCCGGTCTGCGCGAATGGCGCATGCATGTGACGTTCGCAGTTGAGTTGCCAGCGCAAACCACCGCCGATGAAGTCCAGCAATGGTTGTCGGCCAGCGGTTTCACGCGAGTGCATGCAGAGCGAGAGGTCAACACCGTCAGCGGCGTGCGCAAAGTGCTTGATGTGGTGACCGATCGATTCAAATGGCCTGGGGTCGATCGCGCACGGGCGATGGAAGCGATCGAGCTTGCGCTCAAACGCGGCAGTGGACAAATGCAAGTGGTTGCGACGCCGCAAGACGCACCAGATGGTGCGCCAGAGATTTGGAAATTTTCAACGGGCCTGCATTGCCCAGACAGTGACTTGCGTTATGCCGCCCCGACGCCATCGATGTTTTCCTTCAATTCGGCGGTGGGCGCGTGCGAGACCTGTCGCGGCTTTGGGCGAGTCATTGGAGTTGACTATGGTTTGGTGATTCCCGATCACCGTCTGACCTTGCGAACAGGCGCGATCAAAACCATTCAAACGCCTGCCTGGAAGGAGTGCCAGGATGATTTGATGCGGCATGCAGAGACTGCGGGCATCCCACGCGATACGCCTTGGAGTTTGCTCACGGCCGAACAAAAAGATTGGGTGATCAACGGCTCACCCCACTGGAAAGGCAAATGGAATCAACAGTGGTACGGCATCAAGCGCTTCTTTGAGTATCTCGAGAGCAAGTCATACAAGATGCATATCCGCGTGTTGTTGTCAAAGTACCGCAGCTACACGACGTGCCCGGTCTGCGCAGGCGCTCGATTGAAAACCGAAAGCCTGTTGTGGCGATTGGGCGACGGTGCGCAAGCCAACCAAGTCATGCGGCCCTCAGATCGGTTTTTGCCAGCGGGGGTGGCGTGGAGTCGCGCGCAATTGGAAGCTTTGCCGGGCTTGAGTTTGCACGACTTGATGCTGATGCCATTGAGCACATTGCTTCGGTTTTTTGAGTCACTGCAAGCCACCATGTTGGGTCGCAAAGACGCGCAGTCGAGGGCGCAGAGTTTGTTGTTCGAGGAAATCACCTCGCGCCTCCAATACCTCTGCAATGTCGGCTTGGGATATTTGACACTCGATCGACAGAGCCGCACGCTTTCTGGCGGTGAAGTGCAGCGCATCAATCTCACGACTGCGTTGGGCACTTCGTTGGTGAACACACTTTTTGTGCTGGATGAGCCCAGTATTGGACTGCATCCACGCGACATGGATCGCATCAACGAGGCGATGCTCAAGCTGCGCGATTCCGGCAACACGCTGGTGGTGGTTGAGCACGACCCCGCGGTCATGCTGGCGGCGGATCGGGTCGTAGACATGGGGCCAGGCCCCGGCGAGCGAGGCGGTGACATCGTGTTTGATGGCACACCGGCACAGTTGCGCCACGCGGATACCTTGACGGGCGCTTACTTGGGCAATCGCAAGCAAGTGGGCATGGGGCTCAAGCGCATGGTCACCGACGCAACGCCGCGCCTGATTCTGGAGGGTGTCACCGAACACAACTTGAAAAACATCTCGGTGGATATCCCCCTACAACGCTTGGTTTGCGTCACAGGCGTTTCGGGATCGGGGAAGTCGACGCTGATCCAAGACGTATTGGCCCCGGCATTGATGCGCCAGTTTGGACAGGCGACCGAGTCGCCTGGTGCGCACGATCGTTTGTTGGGTGCCGACCATTTGAGCGGCGTGGTGTTTGTTGACCAGTCTCCGATTGGCAAGACAGCGCGGTCTAACCCCGTGAGCTATGTGGGTGCATGGGATGGGATTCGGGCCTTGTTTGCCGATCAGCCCTTGGCGCGCCAACGCGGCTACTCAGCCAGCAAATTCAGCTTCAACAGTGGCGATGGCCGCTGCCCCTTGTGCGGGGGGTCTGGCTTTGAGCATGTGGAGATGCAGTTTTTGTCGGATGTCTATCTGCGCTGTCCAGACTGCAATGGGCAACGCTACCGCACCGAAGTTTTAGAGGTGCGTACAGGCGATCACTGTCATCCGGAGACCGGTTTGCCACTCAACGTGGCCGATGTTTTGGCGCTTACCGTGGCGCAGGCGGTGCAGGTTTTTGCCCGTGACGCTGAAGTGGTGCGGGCGTTGCAGCCCATTGTCGATGTGGGTCTGGACTACGTGCGCTTGGGCCAACCCGTGCCAACCCTGTCTGGCGGCGAGGCGCAGCGCCTCAAGTTGGCAGGATTCTTGGCGCAGGCGGCGCAAACGGCCAGCAAGAGCCGACAACCTGCGGCACGAAAGGGGCAGTTGTTTTTGTTCGATGAGCCAACCACAGGGTTGCACTTTGATGACATCGCCAAGCTGATGCGCAGCCTGCGCAAGCTGTTGGAGGCGGGACACTCGATCGTGGTGATTGAGCACAACCTTGACGTCATCCGCTGCGCAGACTGGCTGATCGATCTCGGTCCCGAGGGTGGTGATGGCGGGGGATTGGTCATTGCAGAGGGCACGCCGGAAGCGCTGCGCGAGCACCCGAGTTCACACACGGCCAAGGCTTTGCGCGAGTACGAGGAGGCCATGGGGCTAGGCGGCAAAGGTGTGGTCGAGGAGCTTGCCCCCAATTGGCGCCAATCGCGCCCACGCCAAGACAGGTCTGCAGCGATCCAAATCATCAACGCGCAAGAGCACAACCTCAAAGGCTTGACTGTCGATATCCCTCGCGGCAAATTCAACGTGATCTCTGGGGTTTCCGGCTCAGGCAAGTCCACACTGGCATTCGACATTTTGTTCAACGAGGGGCAGCGCCGGTATCTGGAGAGCTTGAACGCATACGCGCGCTCCATCGTTCAGCCCGCAGGGCGCCCTGAGGTGGATGCCGTGTACGGCATTCCGCCAACCGTGGCGATTGAGCAGCGGCTATCTCGCGGTGGCCACAAAAGCACGGTGGGTACGACCACAGAGGTCTGGCATTTCCTGCGCTTGCTGTTCGTGAAGCTTGGCGAGCAGCATTGCGTGCACGACGGGGCATTGGTGGCGCCACAAACGCCCGAGCAGATGCTGGCACACGTCATGCGCCACTACCGTGGTCAACACATCGGCGTGCTGGCGCCGCTGGTGGTGAATCGCAAAGGCGTGTACACCGAGTTGGCCGAATGGGCTCGCCCACGAGGTTACAGCCATTTGCGCGTCGATGGCGAGTTCTTGCCCACGAATGGGTTCCCCCGCATTGATCGCTTCAAAGAGCACACGATCGAACTGCCCGTGGGGGACATCGCCGTCCAGCCCAGCGAGGAGGCGCGCGTCAAGCAGATGATCTTGACGGCTTTGACCTTGGGCAAGGGCGTGGTCCACCTGTTGGCGCCGCTTGACGGGCTGTCCGATGCGATGGCGCGTGGGGAAAGCACGGCAGGCATCGGGCACATTGAAGTGATTTCTGGCCTGCGGGCGTGTCCCGTGTGTGCGACGAGCTACGCTGAGTTGGACCCGCGGCTGTTTTCATACAACAGCAAGCACGGCTGGTGCCCAGACTGTGTGGGCACCGGCAAGCCGTTGTCCAAAGCGCAGCGGGCAGAGTTGGACGATACGGTGTTCAGCGCCGACAACCGAGGCCGAGAGCAAAGCTTCGCGGAACCCGACTTGGATGGCGTTGGTGATGGTGAGTGCCCCACATGTGCGGGAACGCGCCTCAACCCTCAAGCCCGGGCCGTGCAGTTCGCTGGGGTGGGGATTCATGAGATCGCCCGCTTGTCGGTAACGGAGGTGCACGCATGGGTGCAAACGCTCAAGTTAGACGGCCGAGCCGGGCAAATTGCGCGGGATTTGGTGCCCGAGATCGAATCGCGCTTGCAATTTTTGCAAGACGTGGGGTTGGGCTATTTGACGCTCGATCGGGGTGCTCCCACGCTCAGCGGTGGCGAGGCGCAGCGCATTCGCTTGGCAGCGCAACTCGGCAGCAATTTGCAGGGCGTGTGTTACGTCTTGGATGAACCGACCATTGGATTGCATGCACGAGATAACCAAATACTGCTCGATGCGCTGCACCGATTGGGCAGCAAGGGCAACACGTTGGTGGTGGTTGAGCACGACCAGGACACCATTCGTCGGGCGGACCACGTGATTGATATCGGCCCGGGTGCTGGCAAGCGCGGTGGCACGGTCGTCGCACAAGGCAGTGTGCAAGAGTTGTTGGATCACGATGCATCACTCACGGGTCGCTATCTGCGTGATGCGATGCGCCATCCTTTGCAGGAGCGAAGGCCCGTCAAAAAGGCGCAAGGAGATTGGCTGAGTGTCAAAGGCGCCAGTCTGCACAACTTGCAAAAAGTCGATGCAGACATTCCGCTCTTCAGGTTGGTGGCCGTCACGGGCGTATCCGGGTCAGGCAAGTCGACCCTGGCGCGGGATGTGTTGCTCCACAACGTGGCCTCTGTGGTGAGCAAGCGCCGCGACAAAGGCGCGGCCTTTCAGTGGGAAGGGTGCGAGCGGGTCGAAGGCATTGCGGCGGTGGACCGTGTCTTGGAGGTCGATCAAACGCCAATTGGCAAGACGCCTCGCTCCTGTCCAGCTACGTACATCGGCTTTTGGGATACGGTTCGCAAGTTGTTCGCAGGCACACTCGAGGCACAAGCCAGGGGGTATGGCGCAGCGCGGTTCTCATTCAACACGGGCGAAGGCCGGTGTCCAACCTGCGAAGGGCAAGGGATGCGCACCGTGGAGATGAGTTTTCTGCCTGACGTCAAGGTGCTCTGCGAGACCTGTCATGGCATGCGTTTCAACCCCGAAACACTGGCAGTCACCTGGCGAGGCAAGCACATTGGCGATGTGTTGCAAATGGAGGTCGATGAGGCGGTTGAATTCTTCGCTGCCATGCCTGCGATCGCCCACCCGTTGCAATTGTTGAAAGATGTCGGCTTGGGCTATCTGACGTTGGGCCAACCCTCGCCCACCTTATCTGGCGGGGAGGCCCAACGCATCAAGCTGGTGACTGAGCTCACCAAGGTCCGCGATGAAGTTGGGCGCCGCGGACAAAAGGCGCCGCACACGCTTTACGTCCTTGATGAGCCGACTGTGGGTTTGCACATGAGTGATGTGGAGAAACTGATTCGCGTCTTGCACCGATTGGTCGAGGGTGGGCACAGCGTCGTGGTGATCGAGAATGATCTCGACGTGATCGCTGAAGCGGACTGGGTGTTGGACCTCGGTCCTGAGGGCGGCAAACAAGGCGGGCAGTTGGTGGCGGCGACCACGCCTGAGGGTTTGGTCAAGGCCGGCACCCACACCGGTCAAGCCATTGCGCCGCTGCTCTCCGTGTGAACGCGTAACCGCGCTGTATTGCGCTGTGCGTCGCGGTCTGGGGACCGCGGCGCATGGGCAACTATGCCCCGAGGGTCTGACCGAGGCGGTAGGCCAACAGCAAGGCGACGGCGAGCGTGATGCCAACGCCGACCATGAGCCAGCGCGTGCGTGTGCGCAGCACGTCGATCGCAGCAATCAAGCGCACATGGTGTTCTGCCAACTCGCCCAAAGTTGATTCGAGTGTTGCGATACGCGCGGCTTGGTCGTGCAGCGCGCGTTGAATGTGCGGCTCTACACCGGTTTCTGCGCTGGGCTCTGGTGGGGTTTCGGGCTTGCCCTTGCGCAGGGCTTTGGCTGCGGCAACCACAGCGGGCGCGGCGTCGACCACGTCCTTCCAGGGGATGACTTTGAGCGCTGTCCAAAGTGACACGGGCATGGCTTAAGACTCCTTGATCGGCAGATACAACTCGGTGATCCAGTCGTTGCTTTGGTTCGATTGTGCCCGCCCCACCACATACCGTTCGAGAGCTGGGCTGCTTGCGTCCCATTTGTATTTGCGCATGCGCGCTTGGCCATACGCAGCGTGCCACGCAAGCTTCAAGAACCGATAGTCGCCCTGGAGCACCACTTTGAAATAGTAACCCCCTCGAACCAACACCGCGCCAGGCGTGGTCTCTGACACTGGCACGGCCATCTCGACATCGACAGCCTCTGACTTGGCATCGATGCGGTGGTAGACGGCAACGGGCTGGTCGATGGTGGCGGCGCCCGCCTGCGCGACGAGCGGCTCAAAAGCCGATGCAAACACCTGAGGCAGATCTGACAATGTGGTTTGGTGCCGGGTGGCCAGCGCGTGAAAAGACGCGCGGTCTTCGCGCTCGCCAAACGCGATCACGGGATGGGCTGACTGTGGGTTCGCACAACCGGCCATGCGCGCCAAGCCCAATTCAAAGTCGACGGCCAGCATCTTGCTCATCCAGCCTCTCATGGGCGCCATCATTAGCGGCAAGCGGCCTTTCATCTGCCATCGCACGCGGGTTTGGTGGTCGTCGATTGCCGTGGTTTCAAACATCAATCGCGAGTGGGCTTTGAAGGGACGCAAAAAACTCATTGCCATGACATATTGGTGCGCAGGCTCTCGGTTGAGGTGGCGCACCACGCCCGCACCGATCAGTCGACCTTGCCAGCGATACTCACCGCCGTTGGCGTTGGGGGACTGCAACGTGACTTCAGCATCGGGTTCTTGCATGAGCCAGGGGCTCCAGCGCGACCACTGTTCGAAATCACCGATCAATGCGTCCACTTCGGACTGGGGCGCCTCCAGGGTCATGCTCACA
>JALQVJ010000134.1 GCA_023260355.1 Burkholderiaceae bacterium
CCCCTCAGCGGCCAGCGCCAGCGCAAAGTCGCGCCCAATGCCGTTTCCTGCACCAGTCACGACGACCACTTTGCCTTGCAACATCTTTGACATCTCGTCTCCTTTTTCGAAATCGATCACGACCGCTCAGCAGGCGCGATATAAAACTGGGGATACAAACGCCTGACCGGCTCGCCGTCCAACTTCCACGTCATGCACTGGTTGAGGTGCGGCGGCGGATCTTTGATTTCGGACGCCGCGTTCGGCCCCTTGCCATAGAAGCGCGAATAAATCGGCACCGCTTGGTACGCCGCTGTGGCCATATTGGCCAGCAACTCGCGCATGTGCGTGCAGCCCTCGACGCCGCCCATCGCCTCTGCAATGGTCTTGCGCCAACCGCGGCCCATGGTCTTGCCTACCAACTTTTGGAGTACGGGCTGCGTCTGGCGGCATTCAGCCGTCGGGATGTTGTGCATGTTGCTGCCGATGGCTTGAATCACCAACTGCTCATCAACGGTGATGGTGATCACGATGTCATGCACTGGCACCCCAGTTGGAATGGGCAGCCGCTCGGCGTCATAACTGTCGTAGGTGCGTGTATCGATCAGCCGTGCTTCGATATCAAACAACCTGTCTTCGCGCACGAACGCGTCATACACCACTTGTCGGCGATGGATCGCCTGTCTTTTCACGCCGCTCATGAGAACACAATCACACCGCGTGCATTGCGCCCTTGCGCCAAATCATCAAAGGCTTGTGGCGCTTCGTCGATGGTGTAGCGCTGCGTGATCAACTGATCCAACTTGAGCTGCCCAGACTGGTACAAAGACAACAACCTGGGGAAGTCGTGGCGCACCCGAGCTGAGCCGTAGTAGCTGCCGCGCAGCACCTTCTCTTGCAAGGCAAATGCACTGCTGCGCACCGACGTCATGTCTTTGGCTGAGGCCACGCCCACCACGATCGCCTCGCCACCCGAGCGCAAACAACCAAAGGCCTGCGCGATGATCTCGCCGTAGCCGACGCATTCAAACGCATAGTCTGCGCCGCCACCGGTGAGTTTGCGCAAAGCGCTCACCACATTGTCGACCTCTTTGCTATTGAGGGTGTGGGTCGCGCCAAACACCTTGGCCATCTCCAATTTGCTGTCCATGATGTCGACGGCGATGATCATCGCTGCACCTGACATCGCGCAGCCATGGATGGTGCTTAAGCCCACGCCGCCCGCGCCAAAGACCACGCACACCGATCCGGGCGTGACCTTGGCGGTGTTGCACGCAGCACCCCAACCCGTCATGACCCCGCAGCCAATCAGGGCACAGCGATCCAGCGGCACATCCGGGGTGATCTTCACCACGCTACCCAATGCCAGTGTCGCGTACTCTGCCATCACGCCGCAGCTGGACATCACATTCAGGCGCTCGCCCGCTGCGTCAAACGTGCGGCTGTGCCCCCCGACCAGAGACGCCGGCCACGCGTTACCGACTTCGCACAGGTTGGAGCGTCCGGTCACGCACTGCCGACACTGACCACAGGTGTAGACGAAGCTGCTGATCACGTGATCGCCCACCGCCACATCGGTGACGCCTTCACCGACTTGCACCACAACGCCGGCACCCTCGTGGCCAAGCACGATGGGCGTGGGCAAACTCAAGGTGCCATTCGTCACCGACAAGTCACTGTGGCACACGCCGCAGGCACCCACCTTGATCATGACCTCGCCGGGCCCAGGCGGCTGCACAGTGATGGTCTCGACTTGGATGCCGCCATCCCCACCCCGGTAAACGACCGCTTTGGCGGTTTGTGGTGTTCCGATACCCATCCATGACTCCTTGGACATTTGGCGTAACGCGTCAACTTGGGAACAGTTGCCGCGCGCATCGCGCCGTTATATTGATTCACACGCAGCAGCGTGCTGCAGCGTCCAACACATTCTTAGACACATCGAAAGTTTTTCCATGTCACCACTGGTACAAAGCGCACCTCTCGCCAATCTGCACGACATCGACACGCTCGCCGTGTTTGCGCGCAGCCAAGGCGATCAAACAGTGCTGCAACTCGATGGGTCCGATGAATCACTCACGTTTGCCCAGTTGGATCGCCGCGCCAGCCAGGTGGCGCAATGGTTGCTTTCGCTCGGCCTTCAACCAGAAGACGACATCGCCCTGCTGATCGAAAACCGACTGGACTACTACACGATCGGCTGGGGTGCCCGCCGTGCCGGGCTCTACTACACACCCATCAGCATCCATTTGCGGGCCGCAGAAATCGGCTATGTATTGCAGGACAGTGGCGCCAAGCTGCTGATCACCAGCGCCCAGCTCGCGCCCACAGCGCGCGACATTGCCCAAGCGTCCGGATGGGACGGCCCCTGCTATTTGGTTGATGGTGCGGTCGATGGCTGGCCATTGCTCTCCCCCATTTGGGACAGCTTCGATCCAGAAACGCCTTTGCCCCAACGCCCGGTAGGACGCGATTTTTTGTACAGCTCTGGCACCAGTGGCAAACCCAAGGGGGTCAAACGCGCGTTGACACCCTACGAGGCACGACTGCTCCCGACGTTTGAGACCGAGTTCTTTGCTCAGCATTATGGGATCGGCCCTGACACCATTTACCTCTCACCTGCACCGCTGTATCACGCGGCACCACACCGCTTCACCATGCGCACCATCGAGTTCGGCGGCAGCTGTGTGATCATGCCCAAGTTCGACCCTGAGCGCGCGCTGCAATTGGTCGACCACCACGGCTGCACCCATTCGCAATGGGTGCCCACCATGATGGCGCGCATGTTGGCACTGCCCAATGACGTCAAAGCCAAGTACGACGTATCCAGCATGCGCACCTTCATCCATGCTGCAGCACCCTGCCCACCCGACATCAAGCAAGGCATCATCGACTGGTGGGGCCCAGTCGTGGTGGAGTACTACGCAGGCTCTGAAACCGTCGGCATCACTTTGTTGACATCGCAAGACTGGGCCGAGCACCCAGGCTCAGTGGGTCGGCCGGTGCTGGGCACCCTGCACATCAAGGACGACGCCGGCAACGACTTGCCGCCCGGCGAGCAAGGCATGATTTATTTCAGCGGCACACCGCCCTTCTCGTACCACAACGACCCTGAGAAAACCGCCAAGGCCTATGCCGCAGATGGCTCGAGCACCTACGGCGACATCGGACACGTTGATGCCGATGGCTTCTTGTATTTATCAGGGCGCCGCACGGACTTGATCATCAGCGGTGGCGTCAACATCTACCCTCAAGAGGTCGAAAACCTGCTGGCCACCTACCCCGGCATCCTTGACGTCGCGGTCATCGGCATCCCCGATGCCGACATGGGTCAAAAGGTCATTGCCGTGGTCGAACTCACACCAGGCACCCCACCCGACGAGGCACTCGCCGAAGCCATCATGGCGCACTGCCGCCAGCATTTGGCGGGAGTGAAGTGCCCAAGGCGGGTTGACTTCACGGACCGGCTGCCACGCGAAGCCAATGGCAAGCTGTATAAACGCCACCTCATCGCCGAATACGAAAAAGCAGCCCAACACTGAGACGTGCTGGCTGCAATATTGAAAGATACCCCCATGACAACCTCTGCCCCAATGGCCCTCGAAGGCCTGCGCGTGCTGGATTTATCCCGCCTCTTGCCCGGCCCCATGACCAGCCACATTTTGGTGGGCTTTGGCGCCGACGTGATCAAGGTCGAAGACACAGGCGCCGGTGACTATGCCCGCCGCAATGTGCCCCTCGTGTTGGGTGAGTACGGCGCCACGTTCACCGCCACCAACGCAGGCAAGCGCTCGATCGCGCTCAACCTCAAAACCGATGAAGGGCGCGCATTGCTGCGCGAATTGCTCGCCGATACAGACGTCGTGATCGAGAGCTTTCGTCCCGGCGTGATGACTCGGCTCGGGCTCGACCCACAAGACCTGCTGGCTGAATTTCCGAGGCTGATTTATTGCGCCATCAGCGGCTACGGGCAACACGGCCCAGAGGCCAAACTGGCAGGCCACGACATCAATTACCAGGCCTCCGCGGGCCTGCTGGCGCAACGCCTCGCGGGCGATTTGTCGGTACCCAGCTCGGTGTTGGGCGACTTGGTCGGCGGCTCTATGAGTGCGGCAATGTCCATCATGGCTGCCATTCTTCAGCGCCAACACTCAGGTCGCGGTCAATTCATCGATATCTCGCTGGCGCATGGCGCGATGGCCTTGCTGGCCCACACTGGTGTGTCAGAGTTCAATGGCGAACCCGGCGTGCCGTTTGGTGAATCGCGCTTGACGGGGGGCAACCCATCCTATGGTGTGTACGAAGCCGCTGATGGCCGACTGGTGGCCCTGGGCGCGCTAGAACCCAAGTTCTGGCAGGGCTTTTGTGCTGGCGCAGGGCTCAGCGATTTGGCCGACCTGAACACCAACGGCGACGCTGCTACACGCGCCATGATTCGCGCGCGACTGACCGAACTCTTCAAAACCAAGCCCGCCGCCGAATGGCACCGACTTGGCGAGGAATGGGATGTCTGCATGAACGCCGTCAACACACTCGCCGAGGCGCGCACGTGGGCAGACGCCCAAAAGGACGCCTTGTTCCATGAGTACGAACAGGCCTCCACTGGGCGCAAAGTCCGGGTGCTGGCGGGCGTGACGGGCAACTTGGCACAACCTGCTCGCCCTCTGAGCGCCCCGCCAGCGCAGGGACAGCACACTCGTGAGATCTTGAAGTCACTGGGCAAATCCGAAGAGGATCTCGCCCGCTGGGTCGCCGCCGGGGCCATCAACCCCGACGCCTGAGGGTGCATGGGTCCGGGCTGAACCCGCGCAGCGGGCTTTGTGTCATGCTTGCGCCTGGCATCGGGTCGCGTGGGCAACTCGACATCACACAAGGGTCAATCTCCATGAATCGTTTGCGCTTTATTGTTCGCCGCTGGCTGGTGTTGCTGGGCTTGGGCAGTGTGGCGAGTGTGCCGGCTGCCGCAGCGGGCTGTCCCGCGCTGCTCAACCACACCATGGGCAAATTGCAAGATGGCTCGCCACAATCGCTTTGCCAGTACCAAGGCAAGGTGATTTTGGCGGTGAACACAGCCAGTTATTGCGGCTTCACACCCCAATACGAGGGATTGGAGGCCTTGTACAAACAATACAAAGACCAAGGCTTGGTTGTGCTGGGTTTCCCTTCAAATGACTTCAACCAAGAGAAGAAATCCAACCAAGAAATCGCGGATTTCTGTTTCAACACGTACGGGGTCGCCTTCCCCATGTTTGAGGCCTCATCGGTGCGTGGCGACAAAGCCAACCCCTTCTTCAAGGCCTTGGAGGCCGCGGGGGCTGGCGCGCCTCGGTGGAACTTCTACAAGTATTTGATTGGCCGCGATGGCCAAGTGATTGACAGCTACAGCAGTCTCACGGTGCCTAAAAAACTCACCGCTGAAATTGAAAAAGCGCTCAAAGCCCAGCCCTGAACGCTTTCACCGTGAAGGCGCGGGTACTGCACCCGTGCACTGCACCTCAACCCACCCAAACGGGTGCGCTCACTGCAGCTTGTATGCCGCGTGACACGCGACACATTGCGCTGTCACGTGAGAGAGTGCTTTGAGCGTCGCCTTCAAGTCACCCGTCGCGCTGGCATCGCGCGCCACCACCGCAAATTGGCTCGCAGCACGGTGCATCTGCGTGCCAATCGCCGCCATGCCGGCCGGCATCACCTTCGATGACTCTGCTGCGCCGTGGCGGCCCAGCGAGCTCATGCCCAAGCGCTGCTCTGCCACCTCAGCGGCCGCATCAAATTGATCACGCGACAAGGCCGCTTGGATTTCTTGAATCGCCTTCAGGTGATCGCGCATGCCAGCCAAGGTGTGCTCTCGCATTTTTGCGGGGTACTTCACCAGCTCGCGCGTGTCGGGCCCAAAGTCATGCGCATGCGCTGAGCCTTTGCCATGCGCCTCAGCGTGGTGGCCCTTGTGCTCATCGCCATGCTTCATGTCGTGCTGTGCCCAAGCGATCCCTGCCACTAGGGTTACACCACACGCCACCCAAAATCCTTGTTTCAGCCGATTCAACGCCATCTAAACTGCTCCTTTGTGCCGAGCGCTCACTGTAACGCAGCGCTCAGTGCACTTCAGAAGGATCGCGGCAAACCCAGCACGTGTTCGGCCACGTAGCTGTAGATCAAGTTGGTGGAGATCGGTGCGACCTGATACAAGCGGGTTTCGCGAAACTTGCGCTCGATATCGTATTCGCACGCAAAGCCAAAGCCGCCGTGGTACTGAATCGCCACGTTGGCGGCTTCCCAACTCGCCTTGGCGGCCAGGTACTTGGCCATATTGGCCTGGGTGCCACAAGGCAAGTGCGCATCGTACAAACTGCACGCATCAAAGCGCATCAAGTTGGCGGCCTCAGTCTCAATGAACGCATCCGCAATTGGGAACTGCACGCCTTGGTTTTGACCAATGGGGCGGCCAAACACCTCGCGCGTTTTGGTGTACTCGGTGACCCGGTCGATGAACCAATAGGCGTCACCAATACACTCCGCCGCGATCAGAGTGCGCTCGGCGTTCAAACCGTCGAGGATGTACTTGAAGCCCTTGCCCTCTTCACCAATCAAGTTCTCCTCTGGGATTTCCAGGTTTTCAAAGAACAATTCGTTGGTCTCGTGATTCACCATGTTCGGAATTGGGCGGACAGTGAGGCCCTTCTTTTGCGCCTCCTTCAAGTCGACCATGAAGATCGACATGCCTTCGCTCTTTTTCTTGACCTCGGCCAGAGGCGTCGTGCGCGCCAGCAGAATCATCCAATCGCTGTGCTGAATGCGGCTGATCCAGACCTTTTGGCCATTGACCACATAGCGGTCGCCCTTCTTGACTGCCGTGGTCTTGATCTTGGTGGTGTCGGTTCCGGTGGTGGGCTCAGTCACACCCATCGATTGCAAGCGCCACTCGCCGGTTGCGATCTTGGGCAAGTAATGCGCTTTTTGCTGCTCAGAGCCATGGCGCAACAACGTGCCCATGTTGTACATCTGACCGTGACAAGCGCCCGAGTTGCCCCCGCTGCGGTTGATCTCTTCCATGATCACCGTGGCTTCGGCGAGGCTCAGGCCTGAGCCACCGTACTCGGTGGGGATCATGGCCGCCATCCAGCCCGCCTTGGTCAAGGCGTCAACAAATGCCTCTGGGTATTCGCGCTTTTCGTCAACCTTGCGGTGGTACTCATCGGGGAACTCAGCACACAGGGCACGAACGCCGTCACGGATATCGGTGTACTGGTCATCAAAACGCGCTTTGAACATCACTCTTCCTTTGCTTCATCTAAATCGGACCTGTTTAATCAACCCTGAGACAAGCTGACCTGCCCTTGCATCGTGAGGTAGCCATCGGCATCTCGCCCCCAGACGGACAGGCGCCCGTCCTCCAAAGGCTTGGCGCACAACTCAAACGGCTTCAAATCCAGAGTCGGGCGCACCGCCTTGAACTCAAACGCGGTCACCTGCGCACCGCCAAACTCACGCTCCACCAAATCAACCATCAGTGTGGCGATCAATGGCCCATGCACCACGAGCCCGGCGTAGCCTTCGACCTCGGTCGCGTAGGGCCGATCGTAATGGATGCGATGGGCGTTGAAGGTGAGCGCCGAGTAACGAAACAGCGCCGTGGGGGTGGGCTCAAACGTGCGGCGAAATACCTCGTCCGTCGCAGCCAGTGTCGGTGCGGGCGTCGCTTGGCCAGCTTGCGGCGGGCTGCGGTAAACGATGTCTTGCTCCTCGCTCAAACACACACCCTGTGCATTGCTGACCTCGTGGCGCACCACAACAAATACCAACTCACCGGAGCGCCCTGACTTTTGCTCAACGGACTGGATGCGAGAGACCACGCTTGCCTCGTCACCGACGCGCAAAGGGTTGGCTTCTTGCCACTGCAGGCGCCCCCCCGCCCACATGCGCCGAGGCAGTGGCACAGGGGGCAAAAATCCCCCTTTTTTGGGATGCCCATCCTCCGCAATATCGGCCTGAGCCGCCTGCGGCAAAAAGTAGAGCCAGCGCCCGAGCGGAGACACTCTGTCGCCATCGGTTGGCGGCGCACCATCTCTGTCCAACAGCGCGTGCAGACCACGCAATGGCGCGGCACGAATCACTTCGTGCTGGCTATCGGTGCGACCCACCCAGCTCTGCAGGTGCTTCAA
>JALQVJ010000147.1 GCA_023260355.1 Burkholderiaceae bacterium
CGCCTTCATGTCGTGGCCCTTCATGTCATGGCCCTTCATGTCATGGCCCTTCATGTCATGGCCCTTCATGTCATGGCCAGGCTTGTCAGGCGCTTGCGCAGCCTTGCCACCCAATGGCCTGACTGGCGCTTGCACTTCCACAATTTCAGTGCGGCCGTTTTCGGCCTTGAACGTGAGTTTCAAGGGCACGACTTGGCCCACAGCTGCGGCTGCCTTGAGGTCCATGAGCATGAGGTGAAAGCCGCCGGGTTTGAGCTGCACGGCTTGGCCTTTGGGCAAAGCCAAGCCACCGGGGACTTCGGCCATGCGCATGACGCCTTCTTTCATGGACATTTCGTGCACTTGAGCAACGCCTGCCAGCGGGGTTTGCACGCCAACCAGGCGCCAGTCGGCGGGGGCGGTCAGGGTCATGAACGCGCCAGTGGCTTTTTGGCCCGGCACGGTCGCGCGGACCCAAGGCTCTTGGACTTGCAAGGCGCTTTGGGCAAAAGCGGGCGTGGATGCGAGCGCAGCAAGCGCAAGCGTGGCGCTGGGTAACCAACGCAAGATGCCACGCAGGGTGGTGGCGAAAGGGGCGGTATCGGTCAACATGTGATTCGCTTTCAATTGATATGGCAAGCCATGGTCGCGCGATGGACGCGCTGGCTTTGCGATGCTTGTATGGGGTGGTCGCTGGGAACAGGTCAGTTCAACCCAGCTCTGAGGCTGGCTGCAAGCGCGGGGGCGCGCGCGCCGAATAGACCGATGTGGTGCGGCTGCGGATGACAGATGCTTCAACCGGCGGTGCAACGCTGGCACCTGCCGCGAGCGACACTGAGGCTGCGGGGGATTCGCCGCCGGCGACAAAGGGCAAGCACAGGCTGCAATGCCATGTGTGCGACTGGGCTGGGCTGGTTTTGGCATCTGTGGACTCAACCCACTTGGTGCCGCTGGCGGAGCACACGAGTGCACCTCCATTGGACATCAGCGGCGACGCATTGGCCACGCTCAGGCTCAGGGCCAGCCAGCCCATCACCCACCAAGCGGTCCATCGGTTGCGTCGCATCCAGTTCATGCGCCTATTATCACGCGCTCGCGAGAGTCCCCACCGATGCCGAGGGTGACAGCGCGGCGTATGTGGATCGGGCATGATTTGCATCAAACTTTGGGCGCATCGCCCGCACCATTTCACCCACACAGGAGACGAACATGCTGAAGCTTTGCGGCTTTGCCGGCAGCAACTATCACAACAAAGTCAAATTGGCCTTGCTTGAAAAAGGCATCCCTTTTGAAGAGCAACTGACTTGGGTGGGTGAGACCGACCCTGCGAGTTCGCCGCTGGGCAAAGTCCCCTATTTGGTCACGGAGCAAGGGCCTTTGAGCGAGTCGACCATTATCTTGGAATACCTTGAGCAACAGTACCCAAGCCACCGCTTGCTGCCCAGCAACGCCTATGAGGCGGCCAAAGTGCGCGAGTTGGTGCAGTTTTTGGACTTGCACTTGGAGTTGGTGGCGCGCAACCTTTACCCAGAGGCATTTTTTGGCGGCAAAGTGAGCGACTCGGCCAAAGAAAAAGTCAGCAAACAGCTCGAGAAAAACATCGCGGGTTTTGCCAAGCTGGCGCAGTTCACACCCTTTGTCGCGGGCGATGCATTCACGCTGGCCGACTGCACAGCGATCACACACCTGCCTTTGGTGAGCGCGGCCACCAAGAAAATTTATGGTCGAGACTATCTGGCGGATTTGCCCGTCAAAGAGTACATGGCCAAGGTGGGCGAGCGTGCCAGTGTTCAGCGGGTGAATGAAGATCGCAAGGCGAATGGCCCGCTGTTCATGGAGTACATCAAGAGCAAGCAAAAGGCCTGATCGAGCCCGCGGGCCTCACGAGCGGCTTTGCACTGGAGCGCAAGCTTGCGCGTCGCGACGCTCGTGCTGGTCTTGCATGGGTTCGTCATGCCCAGGCGCTTGGCTTTGCGATAGCCGAGCGACCTCTCGTTCAAGTGCCGCGGCCCACGCGCGGCGGTCTCGGCCCTGTGCCTCTTGCGGCTCGCCCCAGTCCACCAGGGCATGGACGGGCCCACGGCGCAACACAGACCACACGGATTGCACCAAGTTCATGTCGCCCACAAAAGCTGCAGCGAGGGATTTGGGTGCGCCTGTGTGTTCGGCTTGAGCGCTGGGCCAATACGACAGGCCTACCGGCGTCACCGCGCACGGCGCGCTGATGGCCGCCTGAATCAAGTTGGCATGGAACGGCAACACGGCAGAGCCATCGTGGGTGGTGCCTTCCGGAAAAATCGCCACCGTGTGGCCTAGGCGCAAGTCGTCGGTCATGCGATGGACCACGCGCATGGCGTCGCGTCGCGATGTGCGCTCGATCATGAGGGTGCCGGCTTCGACCACGAGTTTGCCGAGCAAAGGCCAGCGCCCGACATCCGACTTGGATACAAAGCGCACGGGTTGTGCGGCGTTGATCACGAGGATATCAAGCCAGCTGATGTGGTTGGCCACCACCAAGCCACCGCTCGGCGCCATCCCGCGCACGCCAAGGCTGACGCCAAACACCCGAAGCACATCGCGCGACCATGTCTGGATGTGGCGATTTCGGACTTCGGGCGTCGCACCGCCGAAATGGCGATGCATGGTCCACAACCCGCGAAAAACCAGCCCGATGGCCCGCACACAGCGCCACAGCGCGCGGGTTCGGCTCAGGCCGCTAGTTGCCATGCGGACTCAGTGGCTGAAGGCGACTTGGCCATTGACCACCGTGTGTCGGACTTGGCCGGGCAACTCAACGCCTTCGAAGGGCGTGAATTTGCCTTGGCTGCGCAATTGCGCGCCGGTGGTCATGTGCAGCGATTCAGGCTCGAAGATGCAGAGATCGGCAATGCCACCTTCGACGATTTGCCCCATGCTCGATTGCAAGCTACCCAATGCCTGTCCCAACACAGTCGCAGGGCCGCTGGTGACGACGCGCAGGGCATCGCTCAGCGAGAGGCCGCTGTCTTGCGCCCACTTGAGTGAGAGGCCCAGCAACAATT
>JALQVJ010000149.1 GCA_023260355.1 Burkholderiaceae bacterium
AGTGAGATGCATGACTTGCTCCTGTTAGATTGGTAGGGTCGCGCCCTTCTTGAGGATATTTAAGTTCTCAGCCTCGACCTGTATCTTCGACTTGAAGACCGGGTCCTTCTTGATTAGGCCGGCCACGTACGGCCCAGGAAACGTGGGGGTGGACCTGGCCGGCATCACAGGCGCCACCCAATTACCGGCGACGCACTCTATTCGTGTGCGCTGATGCTGGGGGTGCGTTCGTTGCATGGCTCTTGAGCCAGATCAAAGCGGGTGTGATCGGTCTGATATATAATGAGAATCATTCTCATTTACTTAGATCCAACACATGTTTCCCCTCAACACTGCGCCTATCCATATCTGGCATCGCATTGCCAGCCACGGGGTTGAAAGCGCGCGTCTCGCCGCCCTGGGCTTTTTGCCCGCCGAGCCTGTGCGGGTCCTGCGGCGCAGTTGGTGGCGCCGAGGCGCACTGGTGGTTCAAGTGGGCAATGCGACATTTGCGCTCCGCGACAGTGAGGCGGCACAGATCGGCGTTGAGCGAGACCCCACATGAGTGCATCGCAAAGCATCGATATCACACGAATGGCCCCCAAGCGGGTCGCCCTGCTGGGCAATCCCAACTGCGGCAAGTCGGTGCTCTTCAATCGACTGACGGGCAGCCGACAAAAGGTCGCCAACTACGCAGGCGTCACTGTTGAACTCAAGCGGGGCCTGACCCGGACACCGTCTGGTCACGCGATCAGCTTGGTCGATTTGCCGGGCACGTACAGTTTGGTCGCCAACAGCGATGACGAGATGGTGGCTTGCGAGGTGGTTTCAGGCCAAAGCCTCCAAGAGCCTGCCCCCGATTTGGTGCTGGTGGTCGTCGATGCAACGCGCCTGCGCCGCGGTCTGCGCTTGCTCGCCGGTATCCAGCGATTGGGCGTGCCAACTGTGCTGGTGTTGAACATGATGGATCGCGTGCGCGCACAGGGTCAGCACATCGACGTCTCGAGCCTCAGCAGCGCAGTGGGCGTGCCAGTGGTGGAGGCCACGGGGATTCACGCGCACGGCACGCAGGCGCTGTTGGCTCTATTGGACCAAGCGGGTGTTTGGGGTTCTGCGCCACTTGCTCGGGCTGACGGCGTTGCAATGGCTTGGGACGCCGTCGCTGAGGACGCGCAAGCGCGCGCTTGGCTTCACGCGGCCGGTATTGCACAAGCGCCTCAGGCACACCCACTGAGCCAGCGCTTGGACGCATGGTTGCTGCACCCCGTAGCGGGCAGCTTGGTGCTGGCGGTGGTGTTGTTCTTGATTTTCCAGGCGGTGTTTGCGTGGGCGGCGGCGCCAATGGATGCGATTGAAGCGGGCGTTGCGGCCACCGCTCAGGTGCTGCAGGGCGCCTTGCCTGACGGCCTCATTAGGAGCTTGTTGATCGACGGCATCCTGGCTGGCCTGGGCGGCGTGATCGTGTTTTTGCCGCAAATCTTGATTCTGTTCTTCTTTATCTTGGTTTTGGAAGAGTCGGGCTACCTCCCTCGGGCTGCACTGCTGCTAGACCGGCTGATGGCGAGTGTGGGCCTATCAGGCCGCTCTTTCATCCCTTTGCTTTCCAGCTTCGCGTGTGCGATTCCTGGGGTGATGGCCAGCCGCACGGTGTCTGATCGCCGCGATCGCTGGGTGACCATTTTGATTGCGCCGCTGATGACGTGTTCGGCGCGCCTGCCGGTCTATGCGTTGTTGATTGGCGCATTCATTCCCAATCAAACGGTCGCAGGCATGAACTTGCCTGGCCTGGTTTTGTTTGGTCTGTATCTCTTGGGGATCGTGTCGGCTGTTTTGGTGGCGTGGGTTGCCAAGCAGTTTTCACTGCAGGCTTCGCAAGCGCAGTTGATGATGGAGCTGCCGGACTACCATTGGCCGCGCCCCTGGGATGTGGCGCTGGGGTTGTGGCAACGGGCAAGCCTATTTCTGCGCAACGTTGGCGGCATCATTTTGGCGCTCACCATCATCTTGTGGTTTCTGTCGACCTTCCCACAGCCGCCTGCAAGCTTCACGGGTGCGGCGATTGAATTCAGCTTTGCGGGCCGCATGGGACAGGCGCTCGCCCATGTGTTTGAGCCCATTGGATTCAACTGGCAAATTTCGGTGGCCTTGATCCCAGGTCTTGCGGCCCGAGAAGTCGCGGTCAGTGCGTTGGGCACCGTGTACGCGTTATCGCAAACGGGCAACGATGTCAGTGTCGCCTTGGCCCCCATGATTGCGGCAGACTGGTCCCTGCCCACCGCATTGTCCCTGTTGATTTGGTATGTCTACGCGCCCCAGTGCCTCGCCACCCTGGCCGTGGTGCGCAAGGAAGTCGGTGGCTGGCGGCTGCCCATGTTGATGGCCGTTTATTTGTTTGGTTTGGCCTATTTGGCCTCGTGGGTGACCTACCGTTTGAGTGCGGCTTGGCTGGGGTAAACACATGGACTTTCAACTTTTGGGTGTCTTGGCGATCACGGGCGCGGCGGTCTTTTATTTGTGGCGCCGGTATCGGCGCGCACAGCAAGGGCTGGCACCCGTGTGCGGCAACTGCGACAACTGCAGCTGCGATTCAAACGCGCGTTGAGTGGAGCCCGCGCCGTGCAGGGTCACAGGCTTGAACCCAGACACGCTCTGTGGCGAGTGGCATGTCTTGCACCATATCCGCCAGGGTCTCTCCACCCCACGCGGCGAGCGTCAAACCGCGCGAGCCCAACGCGGTCAGCGTGAACAAACCCGGTTGTCTCGGTACCGCAGTGAGGCCGCCCCGGCTGGGCCAAGGCGAGGCCATATCAGGGACTGCGCCAATCAAAGGCATGCGATCAGGGCTGGCGCACCGAACGCCCACATAGGCTTGCAGCTCGCCATTGGCGCGCTGCTGATCAAACCGGTCCAATCCGCTGGGGCACAAGCGCGCCAGACAGTCGCGATTGGCGTCGTGATCGACCGCGCTGGGCGCTGGGTCTGCGACCCCGCGGCGATACGTTGAGCCAACCGCCCAGATCCGGCCGTGGCTGCTCTGAAAGCCTGGACTGACCACACCGTGCGAGCGGCGCACCTCAGGTGCCAAGGGCGCATCGCCAGCGCGCAACGGCCCCCAACTCATCTGTCCTGCGACTGCGCGCAATGCGGACATGGCATCGCCCAGCAACGCCTTGGCACCCCATGCATTGGCCACCACGGCCACGTCGGCTTGCGCCAAGATATGGCCATTTGCATCGAGCGCATGCCATTGGCCATCCAACCGCTGAAGGCGTTCGACGCTGGCTCGGCCCTGGAAACGCATGCGACCGCTGCGCAGCGCCTGCTGGCCCCAGGCTTCGATCAGCGCTTTGGGCTCGATCATGACGGCGTCTTCGGGGTGCGTCAGCAGGCCCTCGTCGTCAACCCTGACCACGGGTGTGTTTTGCCAACCGAGTCCTTGCGGCAAGAGCGCGTCTAGATGGCTTCGCGTGCAGGCCATACCTATCTTTGACAGCTCACTCATCGGCGTTGGGCTGGCCGTTGGGTGCGGGCTCAGCAATCCAACGGGCAGAGCAGAGGCGCCGCTGGCCCAGTCGACTTGTGCGTCCAGCCATTGCACTTGCCATCCGCGTCGCGTCAAATGAAACGCGGCGGATGCCCCTGCCAAGCCAGCACCGATCACCAAGGCGCTCGAGGGCCCAGCACTCGGGGCGGGGGCCACGGGCCAGCGAGGGGTATGAACGGCATCGACGTCGGGCAGGGCATCCCCTGGCGCTCGAGCACTCCAACCTTGGTCAGCCCATAGCCTGTTGATGTGCTCAGGTGTTTGAGGCAGTGCGTCGCCGGTGGTGCACTCCGCGATCAACCAACTGTCCTGCCACACGTGGCGGCGCAACGCTTTGGCGAGTTGTGAGGATGCAAGCCATTGGGGCTGACCGATCCAGACGCCATGGAATCGACCTATGCCGCGCAAATACCCGTCGCCGGGCACGTCGCCCCAGTCGAGCCAAGACACGTTGTCTTGCAAATCGCTCGCATGGCCGCTGAACGCCGAGACCCCAGCCTCGGTGGCGCTGGCGTTGAGCGTGACCAATCGCAGGTGGGGTGCCGTCGGGGACCACCCTTGGGCAACAGTTGCCACCAGAGAAGCGGGCGCCCCAACCAACAGGACGTGGACCGAGCTTGCCCCGCTTTGCGCGCGAAGCAGGACTGCAGAAAGGCGGCGCACG
>JALQVJ010000214.1 GCA_023260355.1 Burkholderiaceae bacterium
AAAGGTGACTCTGTCTACAACCCAGTCAAGGGCAAGAAAGAGCTCATTGGCCGTATCGTTCAGATGCACGCCAACAACCGCGAAGAGATCGAAGAAATCCGAGCTGGTGACATCGCAGCGTGCGTCGGTTTGAAAGACGTCACGACCGGTGAAACACTGTGCGATAGCGACGCTGTGATCACTCTTGAGCGCATGCAGTTCCCTGAGCCGGTGATCCGCCAGGCAGTGGAGCCCAAGTCCAAAGCCGACCAAGAGAAAATGGGTATCGCTCTGCAGCGTTTGTCTTCAGAGGATCCCTCTTTCCACGTCAACACCGACGAAGAATCCGGCCAGACCATCATCGGTGGTATGGGCGAATTGCACCTGGAAATCATTGTCGATCGCATGAAGCGTGAGTTCGGCGTGGAGTGCAACGTGGGCAAGCCCCAAGTGGCTTATCGCGAAACCATTCGCAAAGTGGTCGAAGATGCAGACGGCAAGTTTGTTCGCCAGTCTGGTGGTAAGGGCCAATACGGTCACGTTGTGTTCAAGATCGAACCCAACGAGGCTGGCAAGGGCTTTGAATTCGTCGACGCCATCAAAGGCGGTGTTGTTCCTCGTGAATACATCCCCGCAGTCCAAAAGGGCGTGGAAGAGGCGTTGACCACTGGCGTGTTGGCGGGCTACCCCGTCGTGGACGTCAAAGTCACGTTGCACTTTGGTTCATACCACGACGTTGACTCTTCAGAGCAGGCCTTCAAGATGGCCGCCATCTTTGGTTTCAAAGAAGGCTGCCGCAAAGCAAGTCCTGTGATCCTTGAGCCCATGATGGCCGTTGAAGTTGAGACCCCAGAAGACTACGCAGGTAGCGTGATGGGTGACTTGTCTTCACGCCGTGGCATGGTTCAGGGTATGGACGACATGGTCGGCGGTGGCAAGGCCATCCGTGCGGAAGTGCCGCTTTCCGAGATGTTTGGTTACTCAACGACTCTGCGTTCAATGACGCAAGGCCGCGCAACCTACACCATGGAGTTCAAGCACTATTCAGAAGCACCCAAGAACGTGGCTGACGCCATCGTCTCTGCGCGCGCCTAATTTTTCAGGTCTGCGACACCGTGCCCTCGTGTCCCCGTGCGCGAGGAATCAGCAACGGTGTGCAGACGTAAAACCAACACACGGGACTGTTCTTTTTTTGGAGTGAACAATGGCAAAAGACAAATTCGAGCGGACGAAACCGCACGTAAACGTGGGCACGATTGGTCACGTTGACCATGGCAAGACGACGCTGACGGCGGCGATCACAACGGTTTTGACTGCCAAGTTTGGTGGTGAAGCCAAGGCCTATGACCAGATTGACGGCGCGCCTGAAGAGAAGGCTCGTGGTATCACGATCAACACGGCACACGTGGAGTATCGAATGGCCTGAAGCGAATCGCACCGGCCTACGACTCGGTCTCAAATCCCGTGGGTCACGTAGTCGC
>JALQVJ010000263.1 GCA_023260355.1 Burkholderiaceae bacterium
TGGATCACTGCCTTCGATCAGTGGACCCGCGTGGTGCCCGCCCCCACCACAGCCGCCACCATGTGCCAAGACATCGACACCATGAAGGCCAAGGCTGATGAGATCGCGCAGCGCATGCTGCCGAGGTGGGCGCAGGTGGCGCGCAATTTGAGCCCGTCACAGATCAAAACGCTCGAGCGTCGCATCGCCTCGGACAACGAGGACTACGTTGACGAACACCTCCAAGCCGACCCCAAAAAACGCTTTGCTGCCCGGTTGGAGAGCGCGGTTGAACGGTCAGAGCGGCTGTATGGCCGCATCACCGACGCCCAAGAAAAACT
Organism: Burkholderiaceae bacterium; assembly: GCA_023260355.1. Taxonomy (GTDB): domain Bacteria; phylum Pseudomonadota; class Gammaproteobacteria; order Burkholderiales; family Burkholderiaceae_C; genus RS62. Next base: position 321 of record JALQVJ010000263.1, read on the forward strand.
GATCAGCGAACAACTGCGCCAGTCCCCGTACTCAGCCGAGGACGCCTATGCGCGCCGCCAAGCGACGCAGCAGCGCGTGCTGGCGTTGATCCGCGCGCAACAAGCGCGCTGGGGTCGCAGCGCCTCGATCAGCGAGCCCGCGCCAGCCGAGGCCGTGCAACAGTGGCGAACCTTGTGGGCTGAGTTTTTGTATCCTGCGCAGCTCTGGCCTGACCTGGCAGTGCGCAACGCGCAAGCCCGTGTCGAGCAATCCACATGCACCATGATGGCCACCTTGCACAACGCCACTGACACCGCGCAGCGGCAGCATTGGGTCAAGGTATTGCGCGGCATTGCCGAGGACCTGGGCGGCGAAGTCATCAGCGCCCAGCGCTAGCACAGCGCCACTGGGCCTGCGCCATCGCTGGACGGCGCAATGCGTGCGGTGGGCTCAGGCCCCAAGCCCAATCAGGCGATCCAGATCGCTCTGAAATCATTCACGTTGGTGTGGGTGGGTCCCGTCATCACCAAGTCACCGATCGCCTCAAAAAACGCATAGGCGTCATGGCGAGCCAAGTGGTCGTCAACCGACACGCCGGCCGCGTGCGCGCGCGCCAACGTGTCGGGTGTGACATGCGCGCCAGCATTGTCTTCCACGCCATCGATGCCGTCGGTATCCGCCGCGATGCCCCACACACCGCCAGCGCCTTGCAGACCCCGCGCCAGCCCAAGGCAAAACTCACCTGCTCGGCCGCCTCGACCCAGCGCAGTGCCCGCCGGCGGCGCCGATACCGTGACAGTCGTCTCACCCCCGCTGAGCAACACACAAGGGCGCTGAAACGGCCCCTGATGGGCCAGCGTTTGCAGGGCAAGGTCAGCGTGCTGTTGCCCCACCTCGCGCGACTCGCCTTCCAGCGCGTCACCCAAAATA
>JALQVJ010000291.1 GCA_023260355.1 Burkholderiaceae bacterium
GATGTCTTGCCCGTGGTGTCTCAGCGCGTGGTGGGCTCGGGGCACTTGCAGTTAAAGGTGGACCACCACGGTGAGACGGTCGATGCGATTTGGTTTGGTCGAACCGCGCCAGTCCCCAGCCCCGCGCATCTGGCATTTCGCCTAGACGTCAATGAATTCAGGGGGCAGCGCAAGCTGCAATTCATGATCGAGGGAATGGCAGAAGACTAATCACGCCAAGGGCTGAGGCGACATTGCGAGGCCCCCTGGCAGGCAGGGCCCTTTGGTGACATGGACAAAATGCACCCCTGCGAAAGCCCTGTTTCTGCGCCAATCTGAGCCGCCCCCTAAAATCGAAGGGTGAACGCTGACCTCCATTGCCACTCCACCATCTCTGACGGCACCCTGTCGCCCGAGGACTTGGCCCGGCGCGCCCACGCGCAAGGCGTGAGCTTGTGGGCACTGACCGACCACGACGAAATCGGCGGCCAGCACCAAGCCTTGAATGCCGCGCGCGCTTTGGGTATGGACTACTTGAGCGGCACCGAGATCTCGGTCACATTTGCCGGAACCACCGTGCATATCGTCGGGCTCGGTTTTGACATCGACGATGTGGCATTGGCCGAGGGCCTCGAGGCCACGCGTGGCGGTCGCGAGTTGCGCGCCAGACACATGGCGGATGCGTTGCTCCAAGTCGGCATCCCCAACGCCTTCGAAGGGGCACTGAAATACGTCAGCAATCCGCACTTGATTTCGCGTGCCCACCTGGCGCGGTATTTGGTCGAGATTGGCAAAGCGCGTGACTTGCCGGATGTGTTCAAGCGGTATTTGGCCGAAGGCAAACCGGGCTACGTGCCACACCAGTGGGCCAGTTTGGGCAACGCGGTCAAGTGGATCACCCAAGCCGGTGGCGCTGCGGTCATTGCCCACCCCGCCCGCTATCGCTTCAACCCCACCGAGGAATACGCGCTGTTTTCCGAGTTCAAAGCACACGGCGGTATCGGCGTCGAGGTGGTGACCGGTAGCCATACGGTCGCGGAATACAGCATCTATGCCGACATGGCCCGAGAGTTTGACCTGTACGCGTCCCGGGGCAGCGATTTCCACGGGCCAGGAGAGAGCCGCATCGATTTGGGCACCCTGCCCGATTTGCCCAGTGGATTGCGGCCAATTTGGGATGCGCTCGACCACCGCGTTCACCGCTTTGCAGCGACCTGATCGGTATGTCTCAGTTTTTTGAAGTCCACCCGGACAACCCCCAACCTCGGCTGATCAAACTCGCCGCTGACTGCATCCAAAAGGGCGGCGTCGTTGCCGTCCCCACCGACTCATCCTATGCGCTGGTGTGCCACCTCGACGACAAGTCAGCAGTGGATCGGCTCCGCCGGATTCGGCAGATCGACGATCGGCATCACCTCACCCTGATGTGTCAGGACTTGAGCGAGTTGGCGACCTACGCCAAGGTCAACAACCGGCAATTCCGCTTGCTCAAGCTGGGCACGCCCGGCCCCTACACGTTTTTGTTGGATGCCAGCAAAGAGGTGCCGCGCCGCGTGAGTCACCCGTCTCGCAAAAGCATCGGCCTTCGGGTACCCGACCACAAAGTCACGCAACTGCTATTGCAAACGCTGGGGGCGCCTGTGCTGAGCACAACTTTGGCCTTGCCCGGCGGCGACGGTCCATTGAACGATGCCCACGACATCCGCGAGGCCCTGGAACACGAACTGGCTGCGATCATCGACGCTGGCAGTTGCGCACTCGAAGCCACGACCGTATTGGATCTCACCCCCATGAACACAGGTGGCGATGCCGAGGTGATCCGTCAAGGCGCTGGCGCATTGGATCGCTTGGGTCTGTGACAATAGCGCCATGGACATCGCACAATTGATCACAACCATCACCGTCTGGGCCCTGCCCGTGGTGTTTGGCATCACCCTGCACGAGGCGGGCCACGCCTATGCGGCCCAGCGATTGGGTGATCCCACTGCTTCCCAGTTGGGTCGGGTCACGCTCAACCCCGTCAAGCACATCGATCCCATGGGCACCGTGGTGCTGCCCTTGGTGCTCTATTTTTCGACGGGTGGTCAGTTCATGTTTGGCTTTGCCAAACCGGTGCCGGTCGCTTTTGGCCGACTCAATCGCCCCAAGCGGGACATGATTTGGGTCGCTTTGGCCGGGCCGATGGCGAACCTGATCCAAGTTGTCTTCTGGGTATTTCTAGCCTTGTTCATGCAAGCCGTGGGCGTGCAGGAGCTGTACTTCTACAAAATGTGCGGCGCGGGCGTGATGGTCAATATTGGCATGTTCGCCTTCAATATGTTCCCGCTGCCCCCTTTGGATGGCGGGCGCATCTT
>JALQVJ010000294.1 GCA_023260355.1 Burkholderiaceae bacterium
TGCAATGGTTGGGCTGCGATGCTTTGCGCCGTGGGTAGCGCAAAAATAAGGAGCGCATAGAGCGCCATTCGGGGCAAATACCTGAAGTTCAGCATGCTGTTTGCTCGGTGTGCTTTGGAGTCATGGCATTGTCTCGTGCAGAGGTTCTTCGACCCACCTGATTCGCTTGTGATTTGGGTTTTGTCGCTAGCACGCATTCGCCTGTTGATGAAAATGTAGTGTGTCTGAAAATGTTGCACCGGCCATCGTCCCAAATCGGCGGATTCTGTTTGAAATTTGTCTGAATATGTATGAAACATGGGCGCCGCGTCTGTGATTCATGGGCGCACACAGGCTTGACATGCAATTGATGAAGCAACGCGATTGCACGGGCTTCGCGCATCACAGTCCAATATCCGCGCGCTCAGACCAGACCTATACCCACGTCTCAGGTGTTCGCAATCCGTTGGCCTGAGAATGGACAGCTATGACCGCCAGACTGAACTCCCACTCCCACGCATTGGCCGCGGCGCGTGCCCAAGCGCACAGCCAGTGGGCCTATGGGCTGATGGGGCTGCCTTTGGCTTTTGTGGCGTTGCCTTTGTATGTTCATGCGCCGCACTACTACGCACAGACTCTGGGCGTTTCACTGACAAGCCTGGGCGCTGCGCTGTTGATTGCCCGTGCGCTGGACGCAGTCACAGACCCATGGATTGGACGGTGGACTGACCGTTGGTTTGAGCGCGGGCCCCAACATGTCCTGCGACAGATGTGGTGGGGCATTGCCGCTCTTTTGCTTGGCGTGCTGGCCCTTTGGTTTCCACCTGCTGCGATACTCGATTGGGGTGCCGCATGGCTCACTGCCAGTGTTACTTTGGTTTCTCTGGGCTACAGCCAACTCACAATCACCCACCAAGCCTGGGGTAGCAGGATCAGCCACACCCCCGTCCAACGCAGCCGCACCATGGCTTGGCGCGAGGGCTGGGCTTTGTTGGGTGTGGTCGGGGCCTCGGTGATGCCATCTTTGTTGGACTGGCGCGCGTGGAGCATCACGCTGGCAGCCCTATTGATCATCGGTATTTGGGCCTGGCGACGCAGTGCGTCGAGCGCAGACTGGCGCGACCGCGGTACGGATGAAATCGGCCAAACCATGCTTGCGCCGACCAAGAAGCCCCCTCCTGCGTTTCCGTCTGGGCGCCGCAGCCAACCGTGGCGCCAGGTCGGCTTTCGCCGACTGATGGCCGTCTTCGTGATCAACGGCATGGCAAGTGCTTTGCCAGCCACGCTCGTGATTTTTTTCATCGAAGAGGTCTTGCGCTTGCCAAACTGGACAGGTGGCTTTTTGGCTCTGTACTTTGCCAGTGCAGCCCTGGGGATGCCGCTTTGGGTTCGCGCTGTGACCCGGTGGGGGCTCGAACGCAGTTGGGCCCTAGGGATGGTGCTGGCCGTCTTGAGCTTTGCCGGTGCAGCAAGCCTGGGTCTGGGCGATGGTTTCCTGTACGCACTCATTTGCGCCGGCTCTGGTCTGGCGCTGGGTGCAGACTTGGCCATACCCAGCGCGCTGCTTGCTGGACTGGCTCGTCGTGCGAACACAAGGGAGCAAGACGGTGTGTACTTTGGCTGGTGGAATTTGGCCACCAAGTTGAACCTTGCCCTGGCGGCTGGACTGGGTTTGCCCCTGCTAGCGCTGTTTGGGTACGCGCCTCAAGCGGCTTCAGACCAGGGGTTACAGGCGCTTATTTGGGTATATGCAGTCCTGCCATGTGGGCTCAAATTGACCGCACTCGCTTTGCTGAGATGGTGGTTATGGCCCACTGGCACCGATTCAACACACGGAGGAAATCAACCATGAAAAGCGCAATACAAACTTGGGGCGCGCGCCTTCGCGCGACCTGGCTTTTGGCGATGGCACTGGGTTTGCTCACGGCCTGCTCGACACCAACAATCGATCGCTACGCGGGCACAAGCCCCACACTGGATCTGCGCACCTACTTCAACGGCAAAGTCATGGCGCATGGCTTGTTCCAAGACCGAAGCGGCGAGGTGATCAAGCGTTTTGTTGTGGAGATGGATTGCCAATGGGACGGTGATAACGGCGTGCTCGACGAGCGCTTTACATACGCAGATGGCACAAAAGACCGCCGAGTGTGGCGCCTCAAGCACCTGGGCGATGGTCGCTACTCTGGTACAGCTGACGACGTCGTTGGCACGGCATCCGGGCAAACCCGAGGCCACGCATTTCGCTGGCAATACACCTTGAACCTGCCGGTTGACGGCAAAACGATCGAAGTTCAATTCGATGATTGGATGTACCTGATCGACAATCAAACGATGCTGAATCACGCCAAGATGAGCAAGTGGGGCATCCACCTTGGCGAGGTGATTCTCAGTTTTCACAAGCCCTGAAACGCATGCAGTTGGCGGCGCGCCAAAACCTCCAGCGCTGCCAGCGAAGAAAGCTGTGCGTCAAATCTGACTTGGTGCGTCAGCTCGGGCGCGAGCCAGCAGGGACATGACGCCACCCTCACGGGCCTCAAAGCGTGCGTTGCGGTGATAAATTCGCGTTTCTCCGGGCCACAGCTGGTTCGACTCCGGATGCGCTGGATCACCCGGGTAGCAAAGCACGCGCACATCGTCCTCTTTGAAATGGTGCGGCATGATCACCCCCACTCGGCGCGAGCGTGCAAACGCCATCAGCGCATCCAAACTGGTGAACATGCCAAGGTGAACGAGAGACATGATTTGCGGCGGGGCCAAGTCAATTTCACCCGCCTCATACCGACGCAAGCCGTCCTCTGGGGTCACCCAAACTGACTCGGTTGCTTCATGACCATCGTGCAAGGCAGTCTGGCCCTCGGGCACAACGGCCACAAAGAAACGCGTGTCAAACCGCTTGTTCATCATCAGTGATGCTTTCGGTGTGATCCACCGGGACCATGGCACCACCGCCCCTGCATCGAGTCTGATGTTCAGCGCGCGCAGGGCTTGGGTCCAACTTTGACCTTTGGCCAAGGCATCACGCAAAGCGCCGGCCTGGTTGCCGCCTTGTTCGAGGGCGAACAACAGACCACACTCTTCGAACGTCTCGCGCAGGGCGGCGCAAAACAAACTCTCGGCAGTGTCTTCTGTCGCCGGGCCCTCGTTGAGAGCCGCCGCCATTTCCTCATAGGGACGCCCTAGCAGCTCAGCGTCGGCCGCCGCATCGTCTGCATCGACTTTGCCACCTGGAAACACATATGCGCCGCCTAGCACGCCTGACTGCGAATGCCGTTTGAGCATCAGCACTTCTGGCCCATCTGGACTGGGGCGCAACACCATGACGGTAGCCGCTGCGCGAGGGGCAACATCGGGGTAGTCAACAGCAGTAAATAGTTCCATGAGCGCATTATGCGAGGGACAAACTTCGCCACGCAGAATCTCGGCGACACCCATCTATACTTGCAGATGTCCGAATCAGTGCAAGTACCCAGCCCCATGACACCGACCTACGTTTTGACCCTGTCCTGCCCAGACCAGCCCGGCATCGTGCACGGCGTCACGGGTTTGTTGCTCCAACAAGGCGGCAACATTGAGGAGGCGGCCCAGTTCAACGACCACCACACAGGCCTGTTTTTCATGCGGGTGCAGTTTGCGTGCGACGGCCGCACACAAAGCGAGTTAGAGCTGGCGTTTCAAGGGCTCAGCACCACTTGGAATATGTCGTTCGAATTGCGCAGCGCAACTGCCAAAATGCCCACCATCATCATGGTGAGCCAGCAAGGGCACTGTCTGAATGACTTGCTATTCAGATGGAAAAGCGGTTGGTTGCCGATCGACGTCAAAGCCATCATCAGCAACCACCGAGACTTCTATCAACTCTCGGCAAGCTACAACATCCCGTTTCATCACATCCCCGTCACGGCCGCAACCAAGGCCAACGCTGAAGCCAAGCAACTGGAAATCATCCAAGCAGAAGGCGCAGAGCTGGTGGTATTGGCGCGCTACATGCAAGTGCTATCTGACTCCATGTGCGAAGCACTTCGTGGGCGTGCGATCAACATCCACCACAGCTTCCTGCCTAGCTTCAAAGGGGCCAAGCCCTACTACCAAGCGCATGATCGGGGCGTGAAATTGGTCGGTGCAACCGCGCATTACGTCACCGCAGACTTGGACGAAGGGCCAATCATTGAGCAAGATGTGGCTCGCGTTGATCACAGCATGAACGTCGACGATTTGTCAGCGCGCGGCCGCGACACAGAGAGCCAAGTTCTGGCCCGAGCGGTCAAGTGGCACAGCGAACACCGGGTGCTCGTCAACGGCCACCGCACGGTTGTCTTTCAGTAGGCTGAACGCCCTTGGGTCAGTGCAACCGCTGACCATTGGGCACCGCAGACTGCGGGCCGACCAACACTACGCGACCGGCTTCGTCATGCAAGCCGAGCACCAACACCTCAGACATGAAATTGGCGATTTGTTTGGGCGGAAAGTTCACCACCGCAAGCACTTGGCGCCCGACCAGTGTCTCGGGTGTGTAGAGATCAGTGATCTGCGCTGATGACTTTTTCACGCCGATGGCACCACCGAATTCGACCCACAGCTTGATCGCCGGCCGCTTGACCTCGTGAAAGATCTCGGCACGCAGCACTGTACCGACACGGACATCAACCGCTAGAAAATCATCGAAATCAATCACAGACACAGCAACCCCTTCTGGTCTCAAAGCAATGCGCTTTCAATCCACCCACCGCAGTCCAATGGTTCAAGCGGACTCAATCATCTGCGCCACATGCTCTGCGATCGCCAGCGACGACGTCAAGCCGGGAGACTCGATGCCAAATAAATTCACCAAGCCAGGCACTCCGTGAACGGCGCTTCCATCAATGCGAAAGTCCTCTGCAGCGGCACCGGGAGCTTGGAGTTTTGGCCGCACACCCGAGTACGACGCGCTCAAGGCGCCGTCTTTGAGCCCTGGCCAATAGCGCCTGATTTGCTCATAAAAATCTGCAGCGCGCGATGGTTCAACCGCGTAATCGACCTCATCTACCCATTCGACATCTGGACCAAATCTGCCTTGCCCACCCAAATCCAGCGTGTAGTGGCAGCCCAAGGACGCTGAGCCGGGCACCGGATAAATCAAGCGTTCAAATGGTGCTGCTCCCAGCAAAGTGAAGTAATTGCCCTTGCACAAATAGCGCCTTGGGATGTGCTCGGCACCAAGTCCTTCAATGCGCTTGGCCACGCCTTGTGCTTCAAGGCCGGCTGCATTGATCACGTATTTGGCCGAGACTTCCATGGGCGCATCTCCCCCCACATGCAGGCTGAACCCATCGCGGTGCGGTATCACTTTCAGCAAGGGGGACTTCAGTGCCACTGCGCCACCTCGGCTTTCGATGTCTCCTTGCAGGCTCAACATGTACCGATGGCTGTCCACAATGCCGGTGGTTGGCGAGGACAAGGCCCGCACACATTGCAACTCGGGCTCCAGCGACATGGCCTGCGCCGCACTCAGCCACTCTAACTCTGTACAGCCATTGGCTGCCGCCCTTCTCACCACGGCCTCGAGCTGCTGCGTCTCCTCATCGTTGGTCGCGACGAGCCATTTGCCGCAGCGCGCATGGGGCACTTGGTGCTGCTCCAAATAGTCGTAAAGGAGTTGTTTCCCACGCACACACAGGCGCCCCTTGAGCGAGCCTGCAGGGTAATAAATGCCTGCGTGGATCACTTCGGAATTGCGCGAACTGGTCACTGAGCCGATGGCGTCCAGCGCCTCGAGCACCACCACGTCACGGCCGCTGAAGGCAAGCGCTCGGGCGATGGCTAGGCCCACCACGCCAGCGCCAACCACCACAGCGTCAAAGTCAGTTGCCATACCGATTCAACCCATCACAACACGAGTGCCTGTGTGATCCACATGCCAATTAAACGGTGCCGCACATCCCTGTCTCGAGGAAGCGCTGGCATCGCATTGAGCACGTAAAAGTAATTGGCCGTCACCAAAATTTGAGCGGCAGCATCTGCCCCCGTTGCCGTGAAGGACCCTGCTGGCAAATAGCGCGATTGCACCATACCCATCAATGCAACGGTTTCCTTGAAAATCTTGATGGTCTGGGGATCCGTCTTCAATTCAGTCAAGAAAAACTCATTCATGGCGCGGTTGGCCGAAAAGTCCGCCAATTGGATGCGCTCAAGCTCCATGCTCATGTGAATGCACACTTGATCGAGCGATGCAAATTGAGCCAAGTTGGCTTGGATCTGGGACAAGACCTCACTCGCGCGATGCCTATGCGTACTCATGGCCGCGCGACGGCGCTAACACGGTCTGGCCG
>JALQVJ010000346.1 GCA_023260355.1 Burkholderiaceae bacterium
TCCCGTTCCTGCGGGCGGTGCTGGAGGACCCCGACTTCGGCTCCGGCAAGGTGACCACCGCCTTCATCGACGAGCGCCCCCACCTGGTTTCGGCCCGCACCCCCGCGGACCGTGGCACCAAGCTGCTGCGCTACCTGGCGGAGATGAAGAGCGTCATCCAGAGAGGAGCGCGTTTAGACGAACGTCAGTCCGGCAGCGGTTTGGGTTTGGCGATCGCCCAAGATCTGGCGCTCACTTACGGGGGACAACTCACGCTAAGCCAATCTCCCCAAGGCGGACTGCGCGCCACCCTCGGCTTGCCGGGAAGGTGGTCTGAATAACGACCGGGCTCAACAGCGGTTAGCCCACAAAAAAACCCCTGGTCATTGCTGACCAAGGGCTGTATTTGGCGGAAGCGGTGAGATTCGAACTCACGGAGGGCTCACACCCTCGCCGGTTTTCAAGACCGGTGCATTCAACCGCTCTGCCACACTTCCGAAGCCTCGTATTCTACCCAAAAATACCGGCGTTTTCGAATCCGGCGTTGATGTCTTCACAGGAACGCTGGGTCAACCTTCTGGCAGGAAGATGCTCTGCAAATCGGACAGGAAATTCACGCCCAGTTGGGTGGGCACCACGCGCTGCCAGTCCCGCTGAATCAAGCCTTTGTCTTCGGCTTTCTGGAGCGAAGCCTCAATCTGCGAGATCGGAAGCCCAGTGCGGTCATTGAAGTCTTGCAGAGCGAATCCATCCAACAGGCGAGTCGCATTGAACATGAATTCAAATGCCAAGTCGCTTCGCGCAATGTCTTCGTGGCTACTCAAAGGCCGGCCTGCCAAGGCGGCCTGCATGTACCGCGCTGGATCGCGAAGTCGCACTTGTCGCGTGATGCGATGTGCAAAGCTCAGCTTGCTGTGCGCACCGGCGCCGATTCCAATGTAATCACCGAACTGCCAGTAGTTCAGATTGTGTTGGCAGCGGTGGCCCGGCTTGGCAAATGCCGATGTCTCGTATCGACTCAATCCTGCGGCCTGATTGCCAGCCACAATCGCATCCATCATGTCGAATGCCAAGTCTTCATCCGGCAGCTGCGGTGGGTACTTTGCAAAGTAGGTGTTGGGCTCGACCGTCAAGTGGTAGATCGACAGGTGCGGCGGCTCATGGCTTTGCGCCTGCGCCAAGTCCCGCTGACACGCTTCTAGGCTTTGCCCAGGCAGGGCGTACATCAAGTCCAAATTAAAGGTTTGAAACGCCTGACGCGCCTCGACCAATGCGGCGTCGGCCTGCTCTGCTGTGTGCACCCGGCCCAGTGTCTGCAAGGCCTCATCGTTGAAAGATTGCACCCCCACCGAAAGCCGCGTCACGCCCGCAGCCGCAAAGGCTTTGAACCGGTCCTTTTCAAAGGTGCCCGGGTTGGCCTCTAGCGTCACCTCGGCGCCAGGCGCGACATCAAGCCGCGCGCGCACACCCGCCAACAACGCATCCACCCATTTGGGGTCAAACAGGCTGGGCGTCCCCCCGCCCATGAATATGGTGTGTACGGTGCGTCCCCAGACCAAAGGCAGCACAGACTCCAAGTCGGCCATCAGTGCCTGCACGTATTGCTGCTGGAGCGCGTCGCTGAGATGTTCAGGCGCGGCATGCGAATTGAAATCACAATACGGACACTTTCGCAAACACCAAGGCAAGTGGATGTACAAAGAAAGCGGTGGCAGTGAACTCAACATCAATGCGCCAGGACGCATCATGTGTTGAGGATCTGGTTGCGCCAGTCCACCGGTCTCTTGGGTCAACCACTCCGTCTGGCGGCTCATGCGTGCTTGAGCCACTGCTGTCGAATCAAATCGACCATGACTCGACTCGCTTGCCCGCGGTGGCTGACCGCGTTCTTTTCTTCGTTGCTGAGCTCAGCCAACGTTTGGCCGCGTTCAGGTAGCCACATCACTGGATCAAAACCGAAACCACCTGTGCCCGTTGGCGCCAATGGAATCAAGCCGTCAATGCGCCCGGTTGCCACCAATGGCTGCGGGTCTTTTGGGTGCCTCAGGGCAACCAATGTGCTCACCAGTGCTGCTCTGCGATCAACCTGGCCCTGCAATTGCTCGAGCAGTGCTTTGACATTGTTGGCATCGCCCTTTTCGTACCCGAACTGGGTCGCGTAGTAGGCCGTGTCGACGCCAGGCAACCCACCAAAAGCCTCGACACACAGCCCCGCATCGTCAGCCAGAGCCGCCAGGCCCGTGTGCTCGGCCGCATGGCGTGCCTTGGCCAAGGCGTTTTCCAAAAACGTGCAGTGCGGCTCAGGCGCTTCGGGCACACCCAACTCCCCTTGCGCAATCAACGTGACGCCCAAAGGCGCCAGCATGGATTGCAACTCGCGCAGCTTGCCTGCGTTGTTGGACGCCAAAACCAGTTTCATGCCAGCGCGCCCTTTTGCGCGAGCACCAGCTCTGCGATGCCTTTGGCAGCCAGATCCAGCAACGCATTCATCTCCGCGCGCGAAAAGGATTCCCCCTCAGCAGTCCCTTGCACTTCGATGAACCCGCCGGCTCCGGTCATGACGACGTTCATGTCGGTATCGCACGCCGAGTCCTCTGTGTATTCGAGATCCAACAAGGGCGTGCCCTCCACGATGCCCACAGAGACAGCCGCCACATGATCCTTGATCGGGTCTTGCTGGATCGCACCACTCGCCAGTAGCGCGTTAACCGCGTCGCGAGCCGCCACGAAGGCGCCCGTGATCGCTGCAGTGCGCGTCCCGCCATCGGCTTGAATCACATCGCAGTCCAGGGTGATCGTTCGCTCGCCCAAAGCTTTCAGATCGAATACGGCCCGCAGACTGCGTCCAATCAACCTTTGGATTTCTTGGGTGCGCCCGCTCTGCTTGCCCTTGGCCGCTTCGCGCGCACTGCGGGTGTGCGTGGCCCTCGGCAACATGCCGTACTCCGCCGTGACCCAACCTTCTCCGGAGCCTTTTTTGTGAGGGGGCACACGGTCTTCGACAGAGGCGGTGCACAAGACCTGGGTCCTGCCAAAGCTGATCAGCACCGACCCTTCGGCATGGATGGTGAACTGCCGTTGAATCTGGACGGGGCGGCTTGCATCGGGTGCGCGACCCTCAGAACGTGCATACATATTGAGCTTCTCGCTGGTGAGTAGAAGGGTTTGCGATAATCGGGGCTGATCGCTTTAGCAACCACCGCTTCGAGTGCGCAGCAACCCGACGGCACCACGCAAAACCGAGTTGTCGGCAGCGTCTGCGGCGCTGCCAGAAGTCAGCCCCAAGGAACCCCAAAAAGACATGTCAGTTTACAGCATGACCGGTTACGCAAGCGCCCAATCGGCGCTCGTGAATCAGGGCAAAGAACCCCACAATGCGCCGCAGCTGCGGGTTGAGCTGCGCGCTGTGAACAACCGTTTTTTGGACCTGCACATCAAACTGCCAGAGGCCCTGAACGCCAACGAACCGACCGTGCGTGAGCGCATCAGCCAACACCTGCGAAGAGGCAAAGTAGACGTCCGCATCCATTTGGAGAGCCTCAAGTCGGGGGCCGTTGCAGAGCCCAGCGAGGAGTTGCTTGCTGCATTGGCAGCCGCGCAGGCGCGGGTGCACCGTGCTCTGCCACAGGCCTCAGGCCTCAGCGTGTCGCAAATCCTTCAATGGGCTCAACACGCACAACCCACTGAACAGGACCTCACGCCGACGCTCATCGCCACATTGGACGAAGCCCTGATCGCGCTCAAGGCGTCGCGGGAGCGCGAAGGCCAGCGTTTGGTCGTCATGCTTCAGGAGCGGGTCCAGTCGTTGCGGGCACTGGCGCTGCAGGCGCAACCCTTAATTCCCGACTTGGTTGAGCAGCAACGCACCAAATTCCTAGCCAAGTTCGAGGCGGCCCTGGGTGACACCACAGGGGTCGATGCGAGCGCCGCGCAAGAGCGAGCCTTGAGCGAAGCGGCCGCATTCGCCATCCGCATCGACGTGGCGGAAGAGCTCACGCGTTTGGCGTCTCACCTCGACGAGATTGATCAGCTGCTTCAGCGAGGTGGCGAGTTGGGCAAGCGGCTTGACTTTTTGATCCAAGAGTTGCATCGCGAAGCCAACACATTGGGCTCAAAATCATCAACCCTCACACTCAGCCGCATCTCGGTAGACATGAAGGTGTTGATCGAGCAAATGCGCGAGCAAGTTCAGAACATTGAATAAGGCGACCTACATGCAAGCTGTGATTGGCAATTTATTCGTAGTCGCCGCGCCAAGCGGGACAGGGAAATCGAGCCTGGTGAAGGCACTCATGGAAGTTGATGCCCGCGTCATGCCTTCGATCTCTCACACAACCCGCGCACCGCGTGGGCAGGAAAAAGAGGGCCGCGAGTACTACTTTGTTGACGAGCCCACTTTTGACCAGATGCTGGCGGAGAATGCTTTCATCGAGTGGGCCCACGTGCATGGCAAACGCTACGGCACGTCGCGCTTGGCCATAGAAAGCACCATG
>JALQVJ010000013.1 GCA_023260355.1 Burkholderiaceae bacterium
AGAAGCGGTAGATGCTCTTCTCGACAACGGCCGCCGCGGACGCGCGATTACGGGCTCTAACAAGCGTCCTCTCAAATCGCTCGCCGATATGATTAAAGGCAAGCAGGGCCGCTTCCGTGGTTTGGCGCAAGAGCTGAAAAAGCCTTTGCTCACCGAGCACCTGATGAACAACATCTACTTCGACACCTGCGTGTACCACCAGCCTGGTATCGACTTGCTGACCAAAGTCATCCCCGTTGACAACATCCTGTTCGCCTCCGAAATGATCGGCGCGGTGCGCGGCATCGACCCCCAGACGGGCCACTACTACGACGACACCAAGCGCTACGTCAACGCCACCCCCAACCTCAGCGACGAGCAACGCTACAAAGTGTTTGAAGGCAACGCGCGCCGCGTGTTCCCCCGCCTCGACGCGGCACTCAAGGCCAAAGGCCTGTAACCCCACACCGGAGAAACCACCATGTACGAACTCGGCGTTGTGTATCGCAACATCCACCGCACAGACAAAGACATCGCAGAAAAGCTGGGCCAATTTGGCAGCGCCACCGTCCACGAAGCCATGGGCCGCGTGGGCTTGATGGCCACCTACATGCGCCCCATCAACGCCACCTCACATGTGAGCGGTACCGCCGTCACCGTGTTGCTGCACCCCGGTGACAACTGGATGATGCACGTCGTCGCCGAACAAATCCAACCCGGCGATATCGTCGTGGCCGCTTGCTCTGCGCCCAGCACCGACGGCTTCTTTGGTGACTTGCTGGCCACCAGCTTCATGTCACGTGGCGCCAAAGCCTTGGTGATCGACGGCGGCGTGCGCGACACCAAAGACCTCAACGAAATGGGCTTCCCCGTGTGGAGCAAAGCCATCAGCTCCAAGGGCACCATCAAAGCCACCTTGGGCTCGGTCAACATCCCGGTGTTGTGTGCCGATGCGTTGGTCACCCCCGGTGATGTCATCGTTGCAGACAACGACGGCGTCGTCGTCGTACCCCGCGCTTGGGCCGCCAAGACCCTCGAAGCCGCCGCCAAGCGCGAAGCCCTCGAAGGCGAAAAACGCGAAAAGCTCGCCTCTGGCGTGCTCGGCCTGGACATGTACAAGATGCGCGAACCCCTGGCACAAGCTGGCTTGCGCTACATCGACTGAGGACACGCCATGAGCAAAATCACTTCTGGTGGATTCACCAAAACCGACGGCTGGTTGGACTGGTACGACGGCCCATCCAAACCCCAATTCGTGTTGCCCGCTGGCGCCATTGACGCCCACTGCCACGTGTTCGGGCCCGGCGACCAGTTCCCCTACGCCCCAGAGCGCAAGTACACGCCCTGCGACGCCAGCAAGGCCGAGCTGTTTGCGCTGCGCGACCACTTGGGCTTCTCGCGCAACATCATCGTGCAAGCCACCTGCCACGGCGCCGACAACCGCGCCATGATGGACGCCTGCCTCAGCAGCGGTGGCAAGGCCCGCGGTGTTGCCACCGTCAAACGCAGCGTCACCGACGACGAACTGCAAGCCCTGCACGCGGCTGGCGTGCGCGGTGTGCGCTTCAACTTTGTGAAACGCTTGGTGGACTTCACACCCAAAGACGAGCTGATGGAGATTGCCGCCCGCGTCAAAGAACTCGGCTGGCACATCGTCATTTATTTCGAAGCCGTCGACCTGCCCGAGCTGTGGGACTTTTTCACCGCACTGCCCACCACCGTGGTTGTGGACCACATGGGCCGCCCCAACACGGCGTTGCCTGTGGATGGCCCCGAGTTCAAGCTGTTCGAACGCTTCATGGCCGAACACGACAACGTCTGGAGCAAAGTCACCTGCCCCGAGCGTTTGAGCGAGACCGGCCCCGCTGCCCTGAATGGCGAGCGCAACGCCTACACCGACGTCGTGCCATTTGCGCGCCACATCGTCGAGACCTTCCCTGAGCGCGTGCTGTGGGGCACCGACTGGCCCCACCCCAACCTCAAAAAGCACATGCCCGACGATGGCCTGTTGGTGGACTTCATCCCCCACATCGCCCGCACCGCCGAGCTGCAACACAAGCTGCTCGTCACCAACCCCATGCGCCTGTACTGGCCCGAGGAGTGCTGATCCATGGCCTTAGACAAACCCTACTTGGACGTGCCCGGCACCATCATTTTTGATGCCGAGCAAAGCCGCAAAGGCTACTGGCTCAACCAGTTCTGCATGAGCCTGATGAAGGCCGCCAACCGCGAGCGCTTCAAAGCCGACGAAAAGGCCTACCTCGATGAGTGGCCCATGACCGAAGAACAAAAGCAAGCCGTCATGGCGCGCGATTTGAACTGGTGCATGAAGACCGGCGGCAACATCTACTTCTTGGCCAAGCTCGGCGCCACCGATGGCCTCAGCTTTCAGCAAATGGCGGGCTCCATGACCGGCATGACCGAG
The DNA here is from genome assembly GCA_023260355.1 of Burkholderiaceae bacterium. Taxonomy (GTDB): domain Bacteria; phylum Pseudomonadota; class Gammaproteobacteria; order Burkholderiales; family Burkholderiaceae_C; genus RS62. Next base: position 2,405 of record JALQVJ010000013.1, read on the forward strand.
CAAGAGTACCGCGACATGATGATCAGTGGCGGCCGCTCAGTTGAAGGCAACCGCTACATCGGCGAAGACGGCACCGCACAAGCGCACCGCCAACCCCAAGGCGCCGCCGCACACGCGGCCAACGCCACAGGCAAGAAAGGCTAATCCGATGGCACGCATCACCGCATCTGTATTCACCTCCCACGTACCCGCCATTGGCGCCGCGATGGATTTGGGCAAAACCCAAGAGGACTATTGGAAACCCCTGTTCGCTGGCTACGAGTACAGCCGCGAATGGATGAAAGACAACAAGCCCGACGTCATCTTTTTGGTCTTCAACGACCACGCCACCGCGTTCAGCCTCGAGATGATCCCCACCTTTGCCATCGGCACCGCAGCCCAGTACCAACCGGCTGACGAGGGCTGGGGCCCACGCCCCGTGCCCGCCGTGCAAGGCCACCCCGACTTGGCATCGCACATCGCGCAAAGCGTCATCCAACAAGACTTCGACCTCACCATCGTCAACCAAATGGACGTCGATCACGGCCTCACCGTGCCGCTGTCGCTGATGTGTGGCCAAAAAGACCCCGTCAAAGACGCGTGGCCCTGCCCCGTGATCCCCTTCGCCGTCAACGTCGTGCAATACCCCGTGCCCAGCGGTCAGCGCTGCTTTAACTTGGGCCAAGCCATCCGCAAAGCCATCGAGAGCTACGACGAAGACCTCAACGTCCACATCTGGGGCACCGGCGGCATGAGCCACCAACTGCAAGGCCCCCGCGCTGGCTTGATCAACAAAGAGTGGGACAACCGCTTCCTTGACCTCATGATCGAAGACCCTGTCGCTGCCGCCAAAATCCCGCACATCGAATACGTGCGCGAAGCTGGCAGCGAAGGCATCGAACTGGTCATGTGGCTCATCGCGCGCGGCGCCATGAGCGACGTCGTCGACGGCAAACTGCAAGGCCCCGCCCCCAAGCTCAAGCACCGCTTCTTCCACGTGCCCGCCAGCAACACGGCGGTGGGGCACCTCATCTTGGAAAACGCTTGACCGGCGCAGCCAGAGTGGCCATGGTGGGCGACCACCCACCAGCACATTGAGGCGCGGTGCTGCGCCACACCAGCCCATCGCGGCTGAACCGCAGCACCCCCGCCATCGATGCACTGGCCACTTCAACTGCACCCACAAGCGAAAGACCACCACCCGATGAGCACTGCTGACGCCCTCGCCACCCTAGATCAATTGCCGCCCGAAGTGGACGGCGTGCCTGTGCGCGAAACCTTGCGCGCATTGTTCAGCAACCCAGAGAACGGCACGCCTGACAACATCAGCAAAGCAGGGTGTTTGGCACTGGCGTTGAAGAGCAATGAGGTGGGCCGCGCAGCGCCGGGGCATGCAGATGAAAGCAGCAAAACCCACATCTTGTGGAATGCATGGCGTGAGGCCTTTCCATCAAAAATTGTGGTGCAC
>JALQVJ010000047.1 GCA_023260355.1 Burkholderiaceae bacterium
GCCACGATCCCAAAGCGGTCGCGCAATGGATTGGTCAACATGCCCGCTCGCGTTGTCGCGCCTACCAATGTGAACGGCTGCAAATCGAGTTTGATCGAGCGCGCCGCTGGGCCTTCCCCAATCATGATGTCGATTTGGTAGTCCTCGAGCGCGGGGTACAAGATTTCCTCCACCACCGGCGACAAGCGATGGATTTCGTCGATGAACAACACGTCGTTGGGCTCGAGGTTGGTCAACAAGGCCGCAAGGTCCTTGGGCTTTTCGAGCACAGGGCCGCTGGTTTGGCGCAGGTTGACGCCGAGTTCATTGGCGATGATGTGGGAGAGGGTGGTTTTGCCGAGACCCGGGGGACCAAACAACAGGACGTGGTCCAGTGCCTCGGATCGCATCTTGGCGGCCCCGATGAAAATTTCCAGTTGCTCGCGCGCCTTCGCTTGGCCGACATAATCCGTCAGCGCCTTGGGCCTTAGCGCACGCTCTAATGCCTCCTCTTGTGGCGTTTGAGAGGCGGGCGTCACCAATCGAGGGGCGGGTGCGAAGTCGTCGGTCTGTATGCTCATGGCATCTTGGGGATGTGGTGTCGCATGGTCTGCATTGTCGCACCGTGAGGCAAGAATAGATTGCCGCCCCGCATCAGCCATTCAGCCGCTTGAGCGCCAACTTGATGCCCTCGCTGACCGCGACGTCGGCGGGCAATTGCTTGATCGCCGCAGCCGCTTCTTTGTCGCTGTACCCCAAAACCACCAGGGCTTGCATCACGTCGGCATGGGCATCACTGGCCGCGCCACCTGCAGGCTGCCCAATGGCATCCACGAGCTTGCCTTTGAGTTCGAGCAGCAAGCGTTCAGCTGTCTTTTTGCCAATGCCCGGCACTTTCAACACGCGCGCGGGCTCTTGCAGGGCCACCGCTTGGCTCAGGGCCTCGACCCCCAAGCCGGACAAAACCGCCAACGCGGTGCGTGGACCCACACCTGAAATCTTGATCAGCAGCCGAAACGCCTCGCGCTCTGCTGGGCTGGCGAATCCGTAGAGAATATGCGCGTCCTCGCGAACCACCATGTGGATCAACAGCGATACAGGTGTCCCCACATCGCCCAAGTTGTAGAAGGTGCTCATGGGGACGTCCACCTCGTAGCCGACGCCATGACAATCGATCAAAAGCTGGGGCGGATTTTTTTCCAGCAGTGTTCCGCTCAACTTGCCTATCATTGGAGAGTCCTCTTTGGGGCGGCGTTGGCCGCGTTGGCCATAACTGGGGTGAAACCCACGCTTTTTTCGAGATTATCCGATTGATTCTGCGACACACCTTTTCCCCTGCCGATAACCACCGCATGGCACGTCTGTGCGGCCCCATGGATGCACACTTGCGCACCATCGAAGAGGCGCTGGACGTCAAGATTCAGCACCGCTTTGAGCAATTCCGAGTGGAGGGCAGCAAAGCCCAAGCCAACCGCGCCATGGAGGTCTTGCAAGCCTTGTACGAAATGGCCAAGCGCGACATCACAGCGGATCAAGTCCAGTTGATGCTCAGCGGCGATGGCGACGCTGACACCGATGGGCCCAGCGTTCACACGCGACGCGGGACCTTGGTCGCGCGCAGCAACAACCAAGCGGCCTACCTCCAGGCCATCGCCGACCATGACATCACACTGGGCATTGGGCCTGCGGGCACGGGCAAAACCTACTTGGCTGTGGCGCACGCCGTCGATGCGCTCGAGCGCCAATCGGTGCAGCGCATCGTGCTGACCCGGCCAGCCGTTGAGGCGGGCGAGAAGCTGGGCTTCTTGCCGGGCGATTTGGGGCAAAAGGTCGATCCATATCTGCGCCCACTGTATGACGCGCTGTACGACCTGATGGGTTTTGAGCGGGTGCAAAAGGCCTTCGAGCGCCAACAAATCGAAATCGCGCCACTTGCATTCATGCGTGGGCGCACCCTCAACCATGCATTTGTGATTTTGGACGAGGGCCAAAACGCCACGCCTGAGCAAATGAAGATGTTTCTCACCCGCATCGGCTTTGGCTCCAAGGCCGTGGTCACCGGCGACGTGAGTCAAATCGATTTGCCCCGTCCCCAACTGAGTGGGCTGGTCGAAGCCGAGCGCATCTTGAGGCGGGTGAAGGGCATTGCGATTTGCCACCTGACCAGCGCTGACGTGGTGCGCCACCCCTTGGTCGCGCGCATTGTCGATGCCTATGAGTCGCAAGGGCGCACCATCGATGAAGTCCCAGCGCCGCCCAAGCGCCGCGCTCGCTCCGGAGATGCCACATGAGCCTGTGCCAACTCCAACTGTCCTTGCAATTCGCCAGGGACCTCGACCCCAACATGAAGGCTGAGCTCAAAACACTGCTGAGCAGAGCTCGCGTGAGCCGTTGGTTGCGCCATGCGATGGCAGATGACGGCGAGTTCACGGTTCGCATCGTCGGCGAGGCGGAAGGCAGGGCACTCAACCTCAGCTATCGCCAGAAAGATTACGCCACCAACGTGCTGACCTTTGACTACAGCCGAGAGCCACTCTTGGCTGACATCGTGCTCTGTGCCCACGTCGTCGCAGCCGAGGCACAAGCGCAGCGCAAAACCCTCGAAGCCCATTTTGCGCACCTGTTGGTGCACGCGGCACTCCACGCCCAAGGGTGGGAGCACGAGACCAACGCCGCAGACGCACAAGAAATGGAAGCCTACGAAATCGAGATCTTGGCCGAGCTGGGTTTTCCCAACCCGTACGCCTGAACGCTTGAAAAATGCGCTTGAGAGATTGCGCCAATGCGCCCGAATACTGAGCATGTTGATCATTTACCACGCCGAGCCGCGATAATCAGCGCCCATGACAAACCGCTGGAAACCCCACGTCACCGTTGCTGCGCTGATGGAGCGCGATGGCCTTTATCTTTTGGTCGAAGAAGAGACGGCCCATGGCTTGCGCTTGAACACGCCCGCAGGCCACCTCGAAGCGAGTGAGTCGATTGTGGATGGCTGCGTCCGCGAGGCCTGGGAAGAAACCGCCCATCGCTTCACGCCCGACGCTTTGGTCGGCATCTACATGACCCGCAACCGCGAAGCACGCGCCCACAAAGGCGCCCCCCAAGACATCACCTATGTGCGCTTTGCGCTGTCTGGCACGGTCGGGGACAGCGACCCCAGCCAAACCCTAGACACGGGTATCGTGCGCACGCTGTGGATGAGCCCTGCGGAAATTGAGGCGTCGCGCGATCGCCACCGCAGCCCCATGGTCTGGCAGTGTGTGCAAGACCACATGCGCGGCCAGCGCTTCGAGTTGAGTGTGCTCGTCACCCACGACAGCGTGAGCGATCCAGAGGTTCGCGGGTGAGTTGGGCGGATTGGGGACTGCTGCTCGCTGCTGCCTACGGCGCGGGCGTGCTGAATGCCGTGGCGGGCGGCGGCAGTTTTTTGACATTCCCAGCCTTGGTCACCGTCGGTGTACCCCCCATCATCGCCAACGCGACCAGCGCAGTGGCCGTCACGCCAGGCTATGCCGGCAGCGTGCTCGGCTTCAAAGAGGAGTTGCAGGCCCTGCCCAAAGCCCTGCTGCGCGGTGAAGTGCTCACCGCTGTGGCTGGCGGACTGATCGGAGCAGGCTTGCTGCTGGTCACGCCTCAAAAGCTGTTCGTTGGATTGATTCCCTGGTTGCTCGCACTGGCGACTGTCTTGTTCGCCGCAGGGCCTTGGTTGACCCGGCGCCTCCAGCAAGACGCCGGGCACCATGCGTGGCGTCTCCCCGGGCTCCTGCTGGTTTGTGTGTATGGCGGCTATTTCAATGGCGGGCTGGGGATCTTGCTCATGGCGTTATACGGGCTTGTGGGTGAAAGCCGCATCCACACCGCCAATGCGCTGAAGAATTTAAACTCCCTGGTGTTGGCTCTGGCGTCAGTGACGGCGTTCGCTTTGGCAGGAGCCGTCGAGTGGCGGGCTGCCGCGGTCATGATGGTGGGCACCACCGCGGGCGGCTTTTGGGGTGCGCGTTGGGCCAAGAAATTGCCCTCTCATTGGGTGCGCGCTGTGGTGATTGCCACGGGCATGGCGATGTCCTTGGTGTTTTTTAGGAAAGTGGCATGACACACCGTGTGGTGGTTGGACTCTCCGGCGGCGTCGACTCTGCCGTGAGCGCTTACTTGCTTAAAAAAGCAGGCCACGAGGTGGTCGGCATCTTCATGAAGAACTGGGAAGATGACGACGACAGCGAGTACTGCTCGACCCGCCAAGACTGGCTGGATGCGGCCAGCGTCGCCGATGTCATCGGCATCGACATCGAGCACGTCAACTTTGCCGCCGAATACAAAGACCGCGTGTTTGCATCGTTTCTGAGCGAGTACGAGGCTGGACGCACGCCCAACCCCGATATTTTGTGCAACGCTGAAATCAAGTTCAAAGCGTTCCTAGACCACGCGCTGCGTCTGGGCGCTGAAAAGATCGCCACCGGGCACTACGCCGGGGTGCGCCACAACCCACTGACCGATCGCTACGAGTTGCTGCGTGGCCAAGATCCAGGCAAAGACCAGAGCTATTTTTTGCACCGACTCAACCAGGCGCAGTTGGCCAAGACCCTGTTTCCGCTTTGGGCGACACACAAGACCGAAGTGCGTCGGATCGCCCAAGAGATTGGCCTGCCCAATGCGCAAAAAAAGGACTCCACCGGCATTTGCTTCATTGGCGAGCGACCTTTCCGTGACTTTTTGAATCGCTATATTGCCAAGGCACCTGGCCCCATCCGCGATGACACAGGAAGGGTGTTGGGCGAGCACGTGGGCTTGTCGTTTTATACCCTCGGACAGCGACAAGGATTGGGCATTGGCGGGGTGAAAGGCCAAGGCCATGCCAGGGGCGGCAGCGATCATGCCCCCTGGTTTGTGGCGCACAAGGACATCGCCAACAACACCCTTTGGGTGGTGCAAGGGCATGACCACCCTTGGTTGCTGTCACACCAAATGCAGGCAGGACAAATCAGCTGGGTATCCGGCGATGCGCCCACGTCGGCGGCGATTGGCGCCAAATCGCGCTATCGCCAAAGCGATGCGCCATGCGCGCTGACCCAAGTCGATGCCGAGCAATTCACGCTGCGCTTTCCCACCGCACAGTGGGCGGTCACTCCTGGGCAAAGTGCCGTGCTGTATGACGGCGATGTGTGCTTGGGCGGCGGCATTATCACGGGCAGTGATGTGCCGATGCCACCCGATCTGCCGATGCCCGAGCCCCAATCAAAGGGCTCGCGCCGAGCGCGCGGCCACAAGCGACCCGCCACGCCCAGCGCTTGAGAGTCGGCCGCGTTGGCCTGCTGCTGACCCACAAGTTACTGAGGCAGGGTAAGCCCCAGCGCATTTATCAGTGATTACTGATATATTGCAGAGCAGTTGCGCATCCCGTTGCTGCGCCCTCATACGCAGCGGGATGCTTGCTTGACTGGTCAGGAGATATTCACCATGCAAATTGGCATACCCGCTGAAACGGTGGCGGGCGAGACACGGGTGGCCGCCACCCCAGAAACCGTTAAAAAGCTGATCGCCCAAGGCCACCAAGTGCTGATCCAAAGCGGGGCCGGTGTCAGCGCCAGTTGCACCGATGAGGCGTTCGCCGCTGTGGGGGCGAGCGTGACTGATGCTGCGGGTGCCTTCGGCTGCGGTTTGGTCCTCAAGGTGCGCACGCCCCAAGCCCCTGAATTGGCGATGATGAAGTCCGGCACCACGGTGATCGGCATGCTCGAGCCCTTCAACGCGGAGGGCTTGCAAAGTATGGCGAAGGCGGGGCTGACCGCGTTCGCGCTCGAAGCCGCGCCGCGCACCACCCGCGCGCAAAGCATGGACGTGCTGTCCAGCCAAGCCAATATCGCGGGTTACAAAGCCGTCATGCTGGGCGCCAACGCGTATCAGCGCTTTTTCCCTATGCTGATGACCGCAGCCGGCACCGTCAAAGCCGCGCGCGTGGTGATCTTGGGCGTGGGCGTGGCAGGGCTGCAAGCCATTGCCACTGCCAAGCGTTTGGGCGCCGTGATCGAAGCCTCAGACGTTCGGCCCAGCGTGAAAGAACAAATCGAAAGTTTGGGCGGCAAGTTCATCGATGTGCCCTACGAAACCGACGAAGAGCGTGAGGCCGCTGAAGGTGTCGGCGGATACGCCAAGCCCATGCCGGCGAGCTGGTTGCAGCGGCAGCAAGTCGAGGTCGCCAAGCGCGTGGCGCTGGCCGATGTCGTCATTTCCACGGCACTGATTCCCGGCCGTGCTGCACCTACCCTGATCACGGAGGATATGGTCAAGTCGATGAAGCCCGGCTCTGTGATCGTGGACATCGCCGCGGGCAAAGGCCCCAACGGCGTCGGCGGGAACTGTCCGCTGACGGTGGCCGATCAAACCGTCACAGTGCACGGCGTGCACATCGTGGGAGAAACCAACCTGCCAGCCCTGGTGGCGGCAGATGCATCCGCACTCTATGCGCGCAACGTGCTGGATTTTCTCAAGTTGGTCCTGCCCAAAGACGCGCAGGCCCTCACCATCGACATGGAAGACGACATCGTGGCGGCTTGTCTGATGACGCAAGGCGGCGAAGTGAAGCGGAGATAAAACATGGAACTCATCGATCACACCATCATCAACCTGATCATCTTTGTGTTGGCCATTTATGTGGGCTACCACGTGGTCTGGACCGTCACACCCGCCCTGCACACGCCCCTCATGGCGGTCACGAATGCCATTTCGGCGATCGTGATCGTCGGCGCCATGCTCGCCGCTGGACTCACTGAGACCGGCTTTGGCAAGACCATGGGCGTCCTGGCTGTGGCGCTCGCTGCGGTGAACGTCTTTGGTGGCTTCTTGGTCACGCGACGCATGTTGGAAATGTTCAAAAAGAAAGAGCGCAAGGGATGAGCCTGCTCGCCAAAGGCGTAGCTTGGGCCTTCGGGCTCATGACGGCTGGGTTCTTGGCCATGGTGGCCAACGAACTGGCTGGCCCTATGGCGGCGGCGATCACCGGACTTGCTGTGATGGCGTTTGAAGCTTGGGCGATGTCCCGGCTGAGCGCTTTGTTGACACAAAACCAAGCGAGCTCTCGCTCGCAGGAGACTCAGGCATGAGTATGAATCTCGTCACGCTGCTGTACTTGGTTGCCAGCGTTTGTTTTATCCAAGCTCTGAAGGGCTTGTCTCACCCCACCACCTCCATTCGCGGGAATGTCTTTGGCATGGCCGGCATGACCATCGCGGTGTTCACCACTGCGGCACTGATCGTCAAGCTGTCAGGTGAAGCCACCGGCTTGGGCTGGGTGCTGCTGGGCCTGCTGATCGGCGGCAGTGCAGGCGCCATCATGGCCAAACGCGTTGAGATGACCAAGATGCCCGAATTGGTGGCGTTCATGCACTCCATGATTGGCTTGGCCGCTGTCTTTATCGCGGTCGCCGCCGTGGTCGAACCCTATGCCTTCGGGATCGCCGCCAAAGGCGAGGCCTTGCCTGTTGGCAACCGCCTCGAGTTGTTCTTGGGTGCCGCCATTGGTGCCATCACCTTCTCGGGCTCGGTGATCGCTTTTGGCAAGTTGTCTGGCAAGTACAAGTTTCGCCTGTTCCAAGGCGCCCCCGTGGTGTTTGCAGGACAGCACATGGTGAATCTGGTCATGGGTCTGGCCACCATTGGCTTGGGCCTGGCCTTCATGTTCACCGAGAGCCATACGGCATTCACAGCGATGTTGGTTTTGGCCTTTGTGCTGGGTGTGTTGATCATCATCCCGATTGGTGGCGCCGACATGCCAGTCGTGGTCTCAATGCTCAACAGCTATTCAGGCTGGGCAGCGGCTGGGATTGGTTTCTCCCTGAACAACAGCATGTTGATCATTGCGGGCTCACTGGTCGGCTCCAGCGGTGCGATCCTCAGTTACATCATGTGCAAGGCGATGAACCGCTCCTTCATCAGCGTGATTTTGGGCGGCTTTGGCGGCGACGCAGGTGATGCCACAGGCGCGAGCGCTGAACAGCGCCCCGTGAAGAGCGGCAGCGCAGATGATGCGGCTTTCATCATGGGCAACGCCGAGAGCGTTGTCATCGTTCCCGGCTACGGTCTGGCCGTGGCACGCGCGCAGCACGCGGTGAAAGAAATGGCGCACAAACTCACCGAAATGGGCGTCAACGTGCGCTATGCCATTCACCCAGTCGCGGGGCGCATGCCCGGGCATATGAACGTCTTGCTCGCCGAAGCCGAAGTGCCTTACGACCAAGTGTTCGAAATGGAAGATATCAATAGCGAATTCGGCCAAGTCGACGTCGCCATCGTGTTGGGCGCCAATGATGTGGTCAACCCACTCGCACTGCAAAAGGGCAGCCCCATTTACGGCATGCCTATCTTGGAGGCCTTCAAAGCCAAGACCGTCATCGTCAACAAACGCTCCATGGCTGCGGGTTACGCCGGCCTAGACAACGAGTTGTTCTACATGGACAAAACCATGATGGTGTTCGGCGACGGCAAGAAAATCGTCGAAGACATCACCAAGGCGCTCGAATGAGCGACGGCGTGCTGGGTTAGCGGCTTAGTCGCCATCAAAAAAGGAGGCCAAGGCCTCCTTTTTTGTTTGGCTCTCCCCGTGGCTCTGGCCCACAAGGCAATCACATGTTGATCAATTTGGTGATGTTTGTCACAATAGGTTGTCTAGAACAGAAGGAGTCCTCGATGGCCAAATTTTTATTTTTCTTGTCAACGCTTGCGGCATTGATGGCCGCAGGTTGTGGCGGTGGCGGAGCGAACACAGGCGCAACATCATCGTTCAACGCGGCCGATTACGCGTTGCCCTCAGCCATCCCCAGCGTGCCCGACCAAGGAACGAATTAAGGAGTTCACATGAAAAGCATACTTAAATCGATTGCACTATCGCTCGCCGCTGGATTTATTTGTGGTGCAGCGCAGGCCGAAGTTCCTGCGACCTCCGCTTATCGAACGGATACAACGTACACCAACAATCAAGACGCGTCGGCAGAGGCTCTGAAAATCATTGGTATCGTATCTTGCTACATCAGAAGCATGGCGCCAGAGAAGGCCTACCCACTCGTGGGCTCCGAAGCCTATATGGCGCTCGTTGACGTCAATATATGTGAAGATGATC
>JALQVJ010000087.1 GCA_023260355.1 Burkholderiaceae bacterium
GTATTGGCGGGCATCACCCAGTGTGTGTGCAGTCGATGACCAATACCGACACGGCCGATGCCGTGGGAACGGCGATTCAGGTGAAAGAACTCGCGCAAGCCGGCTCCGAGTTGGTGCGCATCACCGTGAACAATGATGAGGCGGCCAAGGCGGTTCCGTACATCCGCGAGCAATTGGATCGCATGGGCGTCGACGTCCCACTCGTCGGTGATTTTCATTACAACGGCCACAAGTTGTTGAGTGACTACCCCGACTGTGCGCAAGCGTTGTCCAAATACAGAATCAACCCGGGTAACGTCGGCAAAGGTGACAAAAAGGACCGGCAGTTTGCCCAAATGATTGAGGCTGCGCTGCGGTATGACAAGCCCGTTCGCATTGGCGTCAATTGGGGCAGCTTGGACCAAGAGTTGCTGGCGTCATTGATGGATCAAAATAGCCAACGGGCGCAGCCATGGGACGCAAAGCAAGTGATGGCCGAAGCGCTGATCACCTCGGCGCTCGACTCGGCAAAGTTGGCTGAAAGTTTGGGCATGCAACCCAACAACATCATTCTGTCGTGCAAGGTCAGCGGCGTTCAGGATTTGATCACCGTGTATCGAGAGTTGCATCAGCGTGCCAGGTATCCGCTGCACCTTGGATTGACGGAAGCGGGGATGGGCACCAAGGGCACGGTCGCCTCGACCGCTGCGCTGTCGGTGCTGTTGCAAGAGGGCATCGGCGACACGATTCGCGTGTCACTGACGCCTCAACCCAACGAGTCTCGCACCCAAGAAGTGGTGATTGCCTGCGAAATTCTGCAGGCATTGGGCTTGCGGCGGTTTGTGCCGAGTGTCACGGCGTGTCCCGGCTGTGGTCGCACAACCAGCACCTTGTTCCAAGAGTTGGCCAAAGAAATCGACGACCACTTGCGGATGTCTATGCCGCGCTGGAAACACGAGTACCCGGGCGTCGAAAATCTCAAAGTTGCCGTGATGGGGTGCATCGTCAATGGGCCAGGTGAAAGCAAGCATGCTGATATCGGTATCAGTCTGCCAGGCACCGGCGAGACGCCGGCTGCCCCGGTGTATGTCGATGGTGAAAAAGCTGCCACCTTGAGAGGCGAGGGGATCGCCCAAGCCTTTCACGAAATGGTGGAGAGTTATGTGAAAAATCGGTTTGGGGCCTCCGCCGCGCAACCGAAGTGAGCAAGTGAATGGCTGAAACTTTAAGCGCCGTCAAAGGCATGAACGATATTGCACCGCCGGAGTCAGACCATTGGCTTTGGCTGGAGCGACAGTTGCAAGATGTGGCGATGGGCTACGCGTTTCGAGGCGTGCGCACGCCGATCGTGGAGTCAACGCGTCTTTTTATCAGAGGGCTTGGCGAGGTCACCGATATTGTCGAGAAGGAGATGTACTCTTTCGAGGATCGGTTGAATGGCGAGGCGCTGACTTTGCGTCCCGAGGGGACCGCTGGTGTGGTCCGCGCCGCAGTCGAGCACAATTGGACTTATGAAGGGCCCAAACGGTTGTATTACACCGGGCCAATGTTCAGGCACGAACGGCCGCAACGGGGCAGATATCGCCAGTTCCACCAGTTCGGTGTGGAGGCTCTCGGGTTTGGCGGCCCCGATGTGGATGCCGAGATTGTGTTGATGGCATGCGACCTGTGGCAAAAGCTTGGACTCCAAGGCATCGAGCTTCAGATCAACAGCCTCGGCCAATTGGCAGAGCGCGCCGAGCATCGCCAAGCGTTGATCAACTACCTCAGCGCGCATAGCGACCAACTCGATGCCGATGCCCAGCGTAGGCTGCATGCCAACCCCCTGCGCATCCTCGATACGAAGAACCCGCAAATGCAGGACCTGGTGAATGGCGCCCCTAGGTTGATGGATTATTTGGGCCCCGAGTCACTGGCGCATTTCGAAGGTTTCAAGCGCATTCTTGACGCCAACGGCATCAGCTATACGCTTAACCCCCGCTTGGTCCGCGGCATGGACTACTACAACCTGAGTGTCTTTGAGTTTGTGACGACTGAGCTGGGCGCGCAGGGCACAGTCTGTGCAGGTGGGCGATACGATGGTCTGTTTGAGCAAGTGGGCGGAAAGCCTACGCCTGCGGTGGGCTGGGCTCTTGGGATGGAGCGCTTGCTTGAATTGCTCAAGTCCCAGGGCCGTTTGCCGGCCCCCGACGCACCAGACTGCTACGCCATTGTCCCTGACGCATCACACTCAGGGATCGTCGCCCACGCTTGTCGTGTGCTTCGCCATTGCGGTGCGCGAGTCCAACTGCATGCAACCGCGGGCGACGGCCAGGGCAGTATGAAGTCGCAGTTCAAAAAAGCGAACGCCAGTGGCGCGCGGTGGGCGCTGATCTTCGGCGAGGAAGAGCTGGCGCGCCAGGAAGTGACAGTGAAGGACTTGCGATCGTCTGAGGCAGAGGGGGGCGGCCAAAAGGCGGTGCCTCTCGGCGGCCTGGCCCAATGGTGGCAGGCGCAGAGCTGAAGCCTGAGCGCAAGCCCTACAATCCGTGTCAAACACACCCGAGTGAATCTCAACATGGCAACCCAACACTTAGATTTAGAAGAACAAGAACAACTCGATCAGCTGAAAGCGTTTTGGGCCAAATGGGGCAATGCCATCACGTGGCTGCTGATTGCGGTATTGGCGGCCTATGCCGGCTGGAACGGTTGGCAATACTGGCAGCGCGACAAGGCGGAAAATGCGGCCAAATTGTTTGGCGAGCTGGAGCTCGCTGTTCAGGCCCAAGACCCTGAAAAAGCGTTGCGCATTGTTCAAGACATGCAAGCCAATGTCGCTGGGGCGGCGCTTACAGAGCAGGCCATGCTTGTTGCGGCCAAGGCGTTGGCTGACGCGGGTCAATGGGATCAGGCCAAGGCTCAATTGTTGGCCGCACAGGCGCAAATCAAGGACGCCGGGTTGAAGGCATCGGTGGCTTTGCGCTTGGCGGCGGTTGACATGCATTCACAAAGTTGGGATGCGGCACTGACCCATCTTCAGGGCAACTGGCCCGCCAGTTACGTCGGACTGATCGAAGATCGTAAAGGCGATATCTTCAATGCCAAGGGTGACCGTGCAGCCGCTATTCAGGCCTATCAGGCAAGTTACCAGGCTTTGTCGTCTGGCAATGCCTACCGGGGCATGGTCGGGGTCAAGCTGAACGCCCTGGGCGTTTCAATTGAGGAGTGACGTGATGTCCATCAAAACGCTGATCGCCAGCGCTTTGGCCGTGATCTT
>JALQVJ010000126.1 GCA_023260355.1 Burkholderiaceae bacterium
AACTACATCACCGGCGAGCAAGTCGAGCGCAGCGAGATCCTCAACACCAACGACGCGTTGCGCGCCGACGGCAAGATCCCTGCCACGTACAGCAATGTCTTGTTGGGTATCACGAAGGCCTCACTGTCGACCGACAGCTTCATCTCTGCGGCGTCTTTCCAAGAAACCACTCGCGTGTTGACCGAGGCTGCCATCATGGGCAAGCGCGACGAACTGCGTGGTTTGAAGGAAAACGTCATCGTGGGTCGTTTGATCCCCGCGGGTACGGGTATGGCGTATCACGATGCTCGCCGCGTCAAAGAGCAATTGGACGAGCAAGAGCGCCGTGCAATCGCTGATGCGGAAGCCGTGGTGTTCGATACCCCCGAAGCCACCGATGATGAACAGGAGTCAAACGCTGCGGAGTAATCCGTGAGCAGACGTCTGTCTCATTGATCGACGCCCCTGATGCCGGTTCGCCGGTGTCAGGGGCTTTTTCGTTCATGCACTTCCCATGACACCCAGCCAACCCCTTCACCAACAATTGCTTTGGACCGCCAAGGCCCTGGCCGAGGTCGCTAGGGGCCACGCCACGCACACGGCATTGGCCGGCGTTCCAGCAGCGTTGCGGCCCGGCGTACAAGCGCTGCTCTTTCATGCGTTGAGGCATTGGGGTTGGACCCAGGCGGCGGTTTCTCAACTGGCACGTCAAAAACCCAAGCCCTTGGTGAGCGCCACCCTGTGTGTGGCGCTGGCACTGTTGGCCTTTCCAGCCGAAGGGGTGGCTTACGACGCCCATACTGTCGTGAATCAAGCGGTCAAGGCCTGCCAAGGCGAGGTCAAGCTCAAGCACGCGCAAGGCATGATCAACGCCTGTTTGCGCCAAGCCCTGCGAGACCTGCCCGCGCTCAAGGCGTCGTTGCATAGCGATTTGCAGGCAACATGGAACGCACCGCTTTGGTGGGTTCAAAAGCTGCAAAAACAATACCCCAAGCAGTGGCAAGAGATCCTGCGGATGCAAGGGGCGGCAGCCCCAATGGTGTTGCGTGTCAACGCTCGACACATGGCGGCCAACGCGTATCTTGAGCTGCTGCAAGCCGCAGGAATCGAGGGCGAGGTGGTCTCGAGTTGCGGGGTGGTGCTGCAGCAATCCGTGCCAGTCGAGCGCCTGCCTGGCTTTGACCAAGGGTGGGTCTCTGTGCAAGACGGCTCGGCCCAGTGGGCCGCTCAACTGCTGTGGGACGGTGTCTCGACCGGGTCCAGCGATTTGCCCCGCATTCTGGACGCCTGTGCCGCACCCGGAGGCAAGACGGCGCACCTTTTGGAGACGGGCGATGCCCGCGTCTGGGCGCTCGATATCGACCCTGTGCGTTGTGAGCGGATCGGGCAGACATTGGCGCGGTTGGGGTTGGCGGCAGAGTGTGCGGTCGCAGACGCTGCGCAGCCGGGGCCGTGGATGGCGCATGGGCCCTGGGACGGCATTTTGTTGGACGCACCGTGTTCCGCTTCGGGAATCGTGCGCCGACACCCCGATATTGCCTGGCTGCGACGAGAGTCCGATATCGCCACATTGCAACAGACGCAAATGGCGCTGCTAGACGCGCTGTGGCCCCAACTCAAGTCTGGTGGGCGGTTGGTTTACGCGACCTGTTCGGTGTTCGTGGAAGAGGGGGAGCAGCAGGCCCAGGCGTTCGCGTTGCGCCACGCCGATGCGCTGCGACAGCCGGCACCGGGCCATTGGTTGCCTGGCAGGCTTGACCTGCCAGACAGCGACCCAATGCGTCACAATGTGCGCATGGCACACGATGGGTTTTTCTATGCGGTCTTTGACAAACGCTGATCATCCGTTTTTGGCGGCAGCACGTGCGTTGTGGCTGCTCTTTGCGATGTTCATGTGCGCCGTGCAGTCCAACGCTAGCGAGGTCAGCGTTCGACAAGTGGGCGACGATGTTTTGCTCGATGCGAACATCCAATTGGCCATGCCAGCATCCATCGAAAGTGTCTTGCGCAACGGTGTGCCGCTGACGCTGGTCCAAGAGGTCAGAGTCACACAAAGCCGCTGGTATTGGACCGATAAAGATGTGTTGAAGCAGCGCCGCGAGTGGACGATTGCCTACCAAGCACTGACCAACCAATGGCGTGTGGCAAATGACCGCAATGCCGAGATTCAGCAATTCGACAATCCCGGTGCTGCCTGGCGCGCGATCACACAGATTGATCAATGGCCATTGGCCAAAGTTCGCCAACTGGGTGCATTGGAGCAGGCACAAGTGATCTTGCGCTGGTATGTGGACCGACAAAAGCTCAGTGGTGGCGCCATCCCCAATCTATCGTTGCCATCCAACTTTGATTTTGAGGTGTACGCCACAGCCAGCATGCGTGCGATTGTTGCGCCAGTGAGAGACGCATTGAGCCCAGCAGAGGGCAAAACACCATGACGGCAACCCTGGACGTCCGGTCTGTTCGCCGTGTCCGCTCAATGGCACTTGCGGTGTTGGTCGCACTGATTGCCGCCATGGCGGTTTTGGTACTTTTTTTGCTCACCCAAGTCACAGCTGACTTTGCGCAGTACGGCAACTACTTTCGCATCCTTGTTGGACTGAATGGCGTCGTGGCGACAGCCCTGCTGGGGCTGATCATTTGGCTGTTTGCAAAGCTGTGGAGCCGTTGGCGTGCCCGCAAATTTGGAAGCCGCTTGCTGGTGAAATTGGCGGTTATTTTCGCGCTGCTGGGTGTGGTGCCAGGGGCGCTGATCTACGGTGTATCGGTGCAATTTGTATCGAGATCTATCGAGACGTGGTTTGACGTGCGGGTCGAGAGCGCCTTGCGCGCGGGTTTGAACTTGGGTGCCAGCGCAATCAACCTGATCAACCGAGACACGAGGGAGCGAGTCCAAACATTGCTGCAACAAAACACCTCGCTCTACCAATGGATGTCGCCATTGCAGTTGGAGCGCTGGCGCGAGCAATTGGGCGCGTCCGAGATCGTCGTCTGGTCGATCGATGGCAAAGCCTTGGCCAGTGTGGGAACGAGCGGGTATAGCCTGCGGCCCGAGCGTCCGGAGAGTGCTCGCATGCAAGCTGCTCAGCAACTGGGCATTGTGTCCTGGGTGGTGGGCATCGATGATCTGGCGCCTGATGCAGGCCAGGAGCCCAAGGTTTTGGTGTTGGGTCATTTGAACAATGTCAGCACTGACCTCGTGGCGGGCGCGGCATTTGTGCAAGTCAAGGCGCCGCTCTCACGGCAGCTTGTCTTGGATGCCCTGAGCGTGCAGCAAACCAATCGGGAGTACCAAGTCCGCGCGCTGGCGAGGGAAGATTTGCGAAGCATGTATGTGGGCACATTGACGCTGGCCCTGTTTCTAACTGTGTTCGGTGCGGTGGTGATCGCGGCGCTGCTGGGCAGTCAAATTGTGCAACCTTTGCTGCTTTTGGCAGCGGGCGTTCGCGATGTGGCGAAGGGAGACTTGACGCCCAAGTTAGCAACCCACAACAAAGACGAGTTGGGAGATTTGACGCGGGCGTTTGCAGACATGACGCAGCAGCTGGCAGAGGCGCGCGGCGCCGTCGAATCGAGCATGGCGCAACTCGAGGGCGCGCGAGCCAGCTTGCAAACGATTCTGGACAACTTGACCGCTGGTGTGTTGTTGTTCGACGCCCAGCAGCGCTTGCTCCAGGTCAACCCAAGCGCGGATCGCATCCTGACCCAGCCGGTGACGACCTGGGTGGGTCAGCCTTGGCCGACCGAAGGCCCGCTTGCCACGTGGATGGCACAAGTCTCTCGCCATTTTGAACGCGACTTGTTTGAGCGGGTTGAGGGCGATGGTCAGTGGCAAGACACATTTGAACTGCAGATCAGTCACGGCGGTCCGGCAGATGGCCCCCAATCTGGCAACTTGGTCTTGATGGCTCGGGGCGCTGTGCTGCCGGACGGCTCTTCTCTTTTGGTATTCGACGACATCACTGACATGATTTCCGCCCAGAGAGCCCAGGCGTGGCACGAAGTGGCACGCCGCCTGGCCCACGAAATCAAGAATCCACTCACCCCCATCCAGCTGTCTGCCGAGCGCCTTGAGCACAAACTCAAGGGCAAACTGGAAGATACGGATCAAGCACTCGTCACCAAGTCTGTGAAGACCATCGTTCAGCAAGTCGATGCGATGCAGCGCATGGTCAATGAGTTCCGAGATTTTTCGCGGTTGCCCAAAGCGCAGTTGGTGCAAATCAATCTGAATCAACAAATCCAAGACACACACGCCCTCTATGAGGGCACGGCGACACCCGTTGTGCTTGACCTGCAAGCGGGCCTCCCGAATGTGATGGCTGATACAGAACAGCTGCGGCAAGTGATTCATAACTTGGTGCAAAACGCGCAAGATGCAACGCTCGGGATCGGCGCAGCACAACCCGTGATCATCCAAACACGCGTCAACGACGCCGGAACACATGTGCGCTTGTCCGTGCTCGATCGTGGCCCCGGCTTCCCTGATCACGTGCTGCGCAGGGCCTTTGAGCCATACGTCACCACCAAGGCGAAAGGCACAGGATTGGGCTTGGTGATGGTGAAAAAGATCGCGGACGAGCATGGCGCCAGAGTTCGCGTGCGCAACCAAACCGAGGGCGGCCATATCATTGGGGCTGCAGTATCGGTATCATTCCCCGTTGTGGGCACACCAGATAGAAGAGACACTTAGGCATGGCAACAATATTGGTAGTAGACGACGAGTTGGGAATTCGCGACTTGCTGTCCGAAATTCTTGACGACGAAGGCCACCATGTGATCCTGGCTGAAAACGCGGGTCAAGCGCGCGATGCCCGTGCGCGCGGCCGCCCTGACTTGGTCCTGCTCGACATTTGGATGCCCGATGCCGATGGCGTCACGCTGCTCAAAGAGTGGGCAGCAGCAGGGCTCTTGAATATGCCCGTGATCATGATGAGCGGCCACGCCACGATCGAAACGGCTGTCGAAGCCACTCGCATCGGCGCCTTTTCATTTTTGGAAAAGCCCATCACACTCCAAAAGCTCCTTGCCGCTGTCGAACTCGGTTTGAACCGGGGCTTGCAGGGCGCGGTCAACGCGGTGACCCAGCCCTTGCTGCATGCTCAGCCACAAGCATCACTCTTGTCTCCTGCGCATGAGCAAGATCCGCCTCAGGCGCCCAATGTCAATGAGCCCATGCTCTCGGCCGGGGGGCGCCAACAGTTTGATATGGACAAGCCGCTGCGCGAGGTTCGCGATGAATTTGAGCGGGCCTATTTCGAGTTTCACCTCGCCAAAGAGGGCGGCTCAATGACTCGCGTGGCGGAGAAGACCGGGCTTGAGCGAACCCACTTGTATCGCAAGCTCAAGCAATTGGGCATCGATTTTCTGCGCAACAAACGCAACGGGTAAAACCCAAGATTTGGGTGCTATAATTCCGCGCTTACCGGCCCGGTAGCTCAGTTGGTAG
>JALQVJ010000269.1 GCA_023260355.1 Burkholderiaceae bacterium
GTTCAATCGAAGGCGCTTTCGGGTCAGGACAGTCTCCTGTCGATCGTCCAGATGCCGGCAGGCATCCCCGTTGGCACGCTCGCGATCGGCCGGGCCGGTGCGATCAACGCGGCATTGCTTGCAGCCTCGGTGCTGGCGAACAACCCGAGCCATTTGGGTGGAGCCATCGATCCTGACGCGGCTGACAAGGCGGCGCACTTCATGCGATTGTGCGATGTGCATGGGTTGCCCATCGTGAGTTTCATCGATACACCTGGCTTCATGGTGGGGCCAGAGATTGAAACGCATGCACAGGTGCGCCACACCGCGCGCATGTTCTTGGCGGGCGCACATCTGCGGGTGCCAGTGCTGGGCGTGGTGTTGCGCAAAGGCTATGGACTTGGCGCCATGGGCGTGGCAGCAGGTGGCTTTCATGCGCCGCAGGCTTTGGCCGCATGGCCCACCGGCGAGTTTGGTGGGATGGGGCTGGAGGGTGCCGTGCGGCTGGGCTACAAAAAAGAATTGGAGGCTGTGCCTGAAGGCGCCGAACGTGAGGCCCTGTTTGAGCAACTATTGCAGGCGTATCAAGAGCGAGGCTCCGCGCTCAACATGGCGTCAACGCTGGAGATCGATGCCGTGATTGACCCCGCGCAAACGCGCGAGTGGTTGCTCAAGCATTTGCCTCTCGGTCGTGTGCAAGCGCAGGTTCAAGCCTATGTCGATGCATGGTGACGCGGCGTCCGGTGTTGACGGGGTGTCTTAGATCGGCGCACATGTGCCAATTGGCTGTTGCTCGGCGCCCAACAAAAAGCACACCTCGGTGTGCTTTTTTGTTGGTCCAAAATCAAATCAGGATTTGAGTAGATCGTCCGTGAATTCATCCGCTGGCGCTTGACCCGAGGCGCTGCGGGTGGCTTCTTGTTTGCGCAAATCCACGCGGCGGATTTTGCCGGAGATGGTTTTGGGCAAATCCGCAAAAGCCAAGCGGCGCACCATTTTGTAGGGCGAGACCCGCTCTTTGAGGTACGCCAAGATCGATTGCGCCGTGGCTGCGTTCGGTTCATAGCCAGGCGCCAGAATCACGAATGCTTTGGGCACGAAACCCCGCAACGCATCGGGCGAGGGCACAACGGCAGCCTCAGCCACAGCGTCGTGTTCGATCAGGGCGCTTTCCAATTCAAATGGGCTGATGCGGTAGCCCGAGGCCTTGAATACATCGTCAGCGCGACCGACATAGGTGATGTAGCCCTCTTCGTCGATCGACCCCACGTCCCCTGTGTGGTAGTACCCGTCTCGCATGACCGTGGCTGTCTTGTCTGCGTCGTCCGCGTAGCCGTCCATCAACGACAGCGGGCGCTTGGAAAGGTCGATACAGATCTCCCCCTCTTCAGCGGGATTGCCATCGGCATCCACCAACACGATCGGGTAGCCAGGCAAAGGCTTGCCCATGGAGCCTGGCTTGAGGGCTTGTCCTGGCGGGTTGGCGATCATCGCGGTCGTTTCAGTCTGACCATAGCCGTCGCGAATGGTGAGTCCCCAGCTCGCTCGCACTTGCTCAATGACCTCTGGGTTGAGCGGCTCGCCAGCCGAGATGACTTCGCGCAGCTTGACGGGCCACTGTGCCAACTTTTCTTGGATCAAGAAGCGCCAGACCGTCGGCGGTGCACACAGGGTGGTGACTTGGTTCTTGACCAGGACATCCAAAATTTGGGGCGCGTTGAATCGGCTGTAGTTGTAAATGAAGACGCAGGCCTGCGCGTTGAATGGGGCAAAGAAGCAGCTCCATGCATGCTTGGCCCAACCAGGCGAGCTGATGGTCCAGTGCACATCATTGGGCTTCAAGCCCAGCCAATACATGGTGGTTAAGTGGCCGACAGGGTAACTTTGCCGGCTGTGGCGCACCAGCTTCGGGGCTGCCGTCGTGCCAGATGTGAAGTACTCGAGCTGTGGCTCAGTGACCGCGAGACTCGCCACGGGTGAAAACGCCGCACTGGCCTTGGCGGCGTCTTGGTAGCTGATCCAGTTGGTCGGCAATGTGGCTTTGTCATCCGCCAAGATGCAGCCAATGGCGGCCAACTCTGCTGCGGGAATCTCAAGCACCTTCTCCGTGCCGGATGCGTTGGTCAACAGCCACCGCACGTTGCCCCGTTTGACTCGGTCTCTCAAGTCAGGGCCCGAGAGCAGTGTGGTCGCGGGGATGACGACGAGTCCCATCTTGATGGCCGCGAGCATGGTCTCCCAAAGCGGGACTTCGTTGCCCAACATCACCAAGATCCGGTCGCCTGCCTTGGCACCCAGCCCGCTCAAGAACGACGCCACTTGCGAGGATCTCTGCGAGAGTTCGGCATAGCTAAGACTGGCTTCGCGCCCGTCCTCCTCGAGGATGCGCAATGCTGGCGCAGCATTGTCCTTGGCGATGTGATCAAAGTAATCGATGCCCCAGTTGAACTGGCCCAAGGCTGGCCACTGAAAGCCATCTCTAGCGGTGTGCAAGTCTTCGCGATTGGCAATCAAAAAATCGCGCGCGGCAAGGAAACGATCCAGGTCAGTCATGTCAGGCTTTCAAAGTTGAGGGTTAGCGCACCACACTGTGTGCGGCCAGGCACGCAACCCCTGCGAGAGATACATTGGCACAGCGAATTTTTACCATCATTCGCGGCATCATGCGAGCCGTTGCGAGACTCTGCGTTGCGTGTTGTTTGGTGAGCGAGTCGGGCGACCGCACCAGCCGTGGGTGCGGGAGTTGAGGTCTGCTGTTTGGTTGGCCACAGGACCCATGCTGGGAGCGGGACGGGCGGTGGCACTGCCTTGCTTTGCCAGTCAACTTGTGGCTACACTCAAAGCCCAATCGAAGCCATACGGCCAGCCCGATCGGGCAATGACAACAAGAGACACACGGAGACGCAGATGACCCAAGAAGGCAGCGCTTTGCAAAAATTTTCATACGACCACGGCGCAAGCTCGACACGGCTGATCGGTTCGACGATCGGCCAAGCTTTTGATCAAACCGCAGCTGCATATGCAGACCGCGAGGCACTGGTGGTTTGCGATCAAGGGGTGCGTTGGTCTTGGCGCGAGTTGGCTCAGCGGGTGGACGCGTTGGCAGCTGGCTTGCTGGCGTTGGGATTGGAGCCGGGAGATCGTGTCGGCATTTGGGCGCCGAACTGCTCTGAGTGGACGTTGACCCAGTTTGCGACGGCCAAGGCAGGACTGATTTTGGTCAACATCAACCCCGCGTATCGCTCGGCCGAGTTGGAATATGCGTTGAACAAAGTGGAGTGCAAGGCCCTGGTTTTGGCGCCAGCACTCAAGACCAGCGACTACCTTGGTATCGTGAACCAGCTCGCGCCTGAGTTGAAGAACTGCGCCGCGGGTGAGTTGCGTTCGAAAACACTCCCCAGCCTGAAGCACGTGATTCGCTTGGGTGCAGATCAAACGCCGGGGATGTTCAATTTTGCGGACGTGCTGTCGATGGGCAGGCCGGAGGATCACGCGCGGTTGGTCGAATTGAGCGGGTCCCTGCAGTTCGATGACGTGATCAACATCCAGTTCACATCCGGCACGACTGGTTTTCCCAAAGGTGCAAGTTTGACGCACCTGAATATTGTGAACAACGGCTACTTTGTTGCAGAGGCCATCAAACTCACTGACCAGGATCGGCTGTGCATCCCCGTGCCGCTGTACCACTGCTTTGGTATGGTGATGGGCAACTTGGGTTGCGTCACACATGGCGCGACGATGGTCTATCCCAGCGAAGCATTCGACCCTTTGGCTGTGCTTCAAGCCGTGCAGGACGAGCGTTGCACGGGGTTGTATGGGGTGCCAACGATGTTCATTGCTGAGTTGGATCACCCGCGCTTTTCTGAGTTCGATTTGAGCTCACTGCGAACCGGCATCATGGCGGGGTCACCCTGTCCGGTAGAGGTGATGAAGCGTGTGCAATCCCAGATGCACATGACCGAGGTCACCATTGCTTACGGCATGACCGAGACATCACCGGTATCGACACAAAGTGCGACCAATGATCCGCTGGATCGGCGTGTGTCAACGGTTGGTCGTGTCCAGCCGCATGTCGAGATCAAGATCGTGAACACGAATGGCCAGGTCGTCCCGCGTGGCGAAATCGGTGAATTTTGTACGCGAGGGTATTCGGTGATGAAGGGCTACTGGAACGACGACGCCAAGACGCAGGAAGCGGTGGATCGCGCGGGTTGGATGCACACCGGTGATCTCGCGGTGATGGACGATGAGGGCTATGTGAACATCGTGGGCCGCCTCAAAGATATGGTCATCAGAGGCGGTGAAAACATCTACCCTCGCGAGATCGAGGAATTTTTGTTCCGGCACCCCAAGATCCAAGACGTCCAAGTCATTGGCGTGCCCGACCAAAAATACGGCGAAGAGTTGTGCGCCTGGGTCAAGCTGCGCAGCGGCGAGACTCTCAGCGAGGAAGAGGTGCGCGAGTTTTGTAAGGGGCAAATCGCCCACTACAAGGTGCCGCGATATGTGCGGTTCGTGTCAGAGTTCCCAATGACGATCACCGGCAAAATTCAAAAATTTGTCATGCGCGAGCAAACCATCGAAGAGCTCGGCTTGGTGGCGCAAAAAACCGCGTGACTCAGTAGTCGTTGATGTCCTTGGCTGGGGCGCGGCGGAAGACATACCGCAGCGCCAGCAGTGCAATCAAGGAGCAGATCGCTGCGATCAGCAACTCGTCTGCCCAATTTGTATTGAATAAATTGGGCACGCCCCCCAGTTTGGCCAGCAGACCGGTGGCGATGCTCCCTATGCCAAAACTGATGGAGATATAGCCCAAGTTGCCCACGATCTCCAGAATGATCAGCGCGAGGCCAATCACGAGCCACGCGTCGCCGCTGTTGAAAAAATCGGTCATTTGCTTTGAATCCCTGATCCAATGGTTTGTGCAAGCAGCTCGAGTGAGCCAATGGCTTTGGTGATGTCCGTCGGCATGATGACGGTCTTGCTGTTGGGAGATGCAGCGACCTCAGCGAGCGCCACCACTTGTTTTTGGAGGATGTCAAAGTTGATGGCCGATTGGCCACCGTTGTTGATGGCATCCGCGATCAAGCGGGTTTGTTCGGCCGTGGCTTCGGCTTTGACCCGAATTGAATAGGCGTTGGCATCTGCAGCAACACGCACAGCTTCGGCTTGTCGTTGGGCGGAATACAGCTCCGCATCAGCGTTCAACTCCACCGCGCGTTTTTGTCCCTCGGCCTGAGCCACTGCCGCGCGGCGTTGGCGCTCCGCGTTGAGTTGCTGGCGCTGCGCTTCTTTGGTTTGATCGTCCACGCGCACATCGGTGATTTCTGTGCGGGTGATCTCAATGCCCCAAATCTCTGCTGCGCGTTGAAGGTTGGCGAGAATTTCTTCGTTCATCTGCTGCCGCGATGATTGCAACTCATCGAGGTCCAGCTTGCCGGCCGCTGATCGCACGATCGACTCGGCGGTTGTTTGGATGGCGCGGTCGATGTTTTCAATGCGGTAGACCGACCTTGCGGCATCCGTGATGCGATAGAAGTT
>JALQVJ010000284.1 GCA_023260355.1 Burkholderiaceae bacterium
ACCACGACCCCGCCACTCCTGCGGCCCGTGATCGTTTGATGCAACTCACCAAAGATGAACTGGATGCCCAGTGTCCATGTGCTTGGCGCGCTCGGTGGCGTAATCCACATCGCGACCGGCCACGGGCGTAAAGGCAGCCAATTTGCGGTCCACCATGATCACGTTGGCGGGCTGATGGGCCGACAGGTTGATGGCTTCGTCGAGCAGTGGCTTGTAAGGCACGCCCTTGCCACCGCGCGAACCGGCGTCGGCGCTGATGATGACTTTGGGCGAAGCGTCTTCGATGCGCGTGGCCAGCGAGTGCGAGGCAAAACCGCCAAACACCACCGAGTGGATGGCACCCAGTCGTGCGCAGGCCAGCATGGCGAATGCAGCTTCGGCGATCATGGGCATGTAAATCAGCACGCGGTCGCCCTTGACCACGCCCAGGTCTTTCAGGATCGCGGCCATGCGCTGCACTTCGGCGTGCAACTGATTGAATGTGTAAACCACCTCCTGGTTGGTTTCAGTGGACACATAAATCAGCGCAGCTTGGTCGCCTCGGTCTTTCAAGTGGCGATCAACCGCGTTGTAGCAAATATTGGTTTGGCCGCCGACGAACCATTTTGCGAACGGTGGGTTCGCATAGTCGCAGACTTGGTCAAAGGGCTTGTGCCAGTGAATGCCCTTGGCCTGCTCAGCCCAGAAGGTCTCTGGCGATTCAATCGATTGACGGTGAAACTCATTGAACGGCGTTTGTCCCATGACCCAGGTCTCCTTTGCGCGATGACGTACCGCCTCCCTAATTGCGGGAGTCAGCGGCGTTTTGAATTCATAATTATGGACACCGCCGACTTTCGACAGGCTGACACACCGCGAAGGGAATCTTTATTGCCCTGCCTGTCGTGCCGCCTTGACCCAAGGTAAAACCGTCTCAAACGCCGGGTGATCGCTGCTGCCTAACCATTCGTAGACCACCATTTCTGCGGTCACCAACTCCACCCCTTGGCTGGCCAATCGATCCAGCGCAGCGTCCTTTTGGCGGGACTGACAAGAGCCTGTGGCGTCACTGACCAACCACACTTCTTTTTCTTGCTCGATCAAGCCCAGCGCTGTTTGCAAAACACACACATGGGCCTCCAAGCCAGCGAGAACCACCACATCACGCGCGGGCCGGCCCTCGGGTACAGCTTTGCGCAAATGCTTGGGCAAGCTCCGTGCGTTCCCGCCGGCACTGGGAGGCTTGGCAGCAGGCTCGAGCGCTTCGAGCAAGCCCTCTGCGGTTGCGTCAAAACTCGTTTTTTCAATCACATCGTGTGTCCACTGTCTCAGCGGCTCCACCGTGGTGCCAAGGCTCTGAGGCGCCTGCTCGGTCCAGTGCATCGGCACTTTCAGCAAGGCCGCCGTTTGTGCCAACAGATGGGCTTGGGCCAGCACCACCGCATGGTCATGAATATGGGGCATGAGGCGAGATTGATAATCAACCATCACCAACTGACAGCGTTCGACTTCTAATTGCATGGCACCTCCAGTGTGAATACAACACTTTAATTCAAAGGGTGTGGCTAACCCTTTGACTTGCCGCATTTTTCAAATAAAGTTCGCGCCATGAAATCACCAGTTGTATGGGCCCTGACTGCAGCCTTGCTCGTCCCTTGCGCGCACGCCGAGAATAGCGACCGATTGGGCGACTGGCTGTTGCAGCAAAGGCTGGTTCAACAGTTCGAACAAGGCAGGGCCAAGATCCAATCCGTCGCCTCGGAATTGGCTCTGAGTGCTTTGGGGTTGCTCGATGTGCCTTACAAGTGGGGGGGCAACTCTCCCCTGTCGGGGCTCGACTGCAGTGGCTTTGTCAAAGCGGTCTATGAGGGCGCCGCAGGGATCTCTTTGCCGCGACACACCGCGGATCAGGCGGCGGCGACCCGACCCATCGACCTCAGCACGATTGAGCCTGGCGATTTGGTGTTTTTCAACACGACCGACCGACCATTCAGCCATGTCGGCATCTACCTAGGTGACGGCAAGTTCATCCATTCGCCACGCGCAGGCTCTGTGATTCGCGTGGAGAGCATGGACTTGGCGTACTGGCAGACACGCTTCGACGGCGCACGGCGCGTGAGCATGAACTGATTTTCTAATCGGCTGGGTTGTTGGCACAATGCGTTCCTTGATTCAAAAGGAACACGCCATGCAAATCGCCAAAGACACCGCTGTCACCATCCAATTCACGCTCAAAGACAGCGACACCGGAAAGGTGCTGGAAGGCGCCCAAGACCCCATCACCTACCTGCACGGCGGATACGGCAATTTGATCCCCAAGCTGGAGGAGGCGCTCGAAGGCCAGGCGACTGGCTACCGCGGTATTGTCAAACTCACCCCAGCTGATGCGTTTGGGGAGCGCGATGAGAGCCTGCTGCACAACATCCCGAAATCACAGTTCCCGCCCGGCGTGAAAGTCGGTGGCCAGCTCGAAGCCACCGACGATCAAGGTCAACGCATTGTCTTCACAGTGCTCAAAATCAAGGGCGATACCGTGTACCTCGACGGCAACCACCCTCTTGCTGGCAAGGCCCTGACATTCGACGTGAAGGTAACCGACGTGCGCGCTGCAAGTCCTGAAGAAATTCAGCATGGCCACGCTCACGGAGCCCACGGTCATCACCATTGAGTGCGCTGACCTTGAGTCGTGAACTGAGCATTTGGAGCGTCATCCCACCGATGACGCAACTCAATACGCCCTACCCTGCAACCGCCTATCTCACCGGCTTTTTGCGCACCCAAGGCTGGGCGGCGACGCAATCAGACTTGGCGCTGGAGTTGGTGCTGTCCTTGATGAGCCCGAGCGGGCTCGATGAACTTTGGGCGCATGCGCAGTCCCTAGAGATAGAGGATCGCAGCGCTTGCGTGAATCAATTCTTAGACCACTTTGAAAGCTACCGTGCCTGCGTCGCGCCTGCCATTCGTTTTTTGCAGGGCAAGGATGCGACGCTTGCCAACCGAATCGCCAATCGGTCTTTTTTGCCAGAAGGTCCGAGATTTCAGGCACTGCGGGATCAAGAGTTCAGCCAGGACGCAGATCCCTTGGCCTGGGCGTTTGGGGCGCTCGGTGTCCATGACCGAGCCAAACATTTGGCGACCTTGTTTCTCAACGACCTCGCAGACGTTTGGCGAGACGTGGTGGACGACCGATTCGAGTTCGTCCGATACGGCGAGAAACTGGCAGCAAGTCAACCCTCGTTCCAACCGCTGGCTGACGCGTTAGACGCGCCTGCGACGGCCATTGATCAAGTATTGGAGGCCATCACACTGGCCGGCCTGACCAAGACCAAGCCCGACGTGGTCTTGTTGTCTGTGCCCTTCCCTGGCGCGGTGTACGGCGCCTTGCGCATCGCAAAAGCGATCAAAGCACACGATCGTTCAGTCACCGTGGTACTTGGCGGCGGCTTTGTGAACACAGAGTTGCGAGAACTCAAGACACCCGCCATTTTCAATTACGTCGACTACATCACGCTAGACGCTGGCGAGAGGCCACTGTTGTCATTGCTCGAGTATTTGTCGGGACAGCGGGGGCGACAACGCCTCACACGCACGTTCGCCTTGCATCAAGAAGGGCACGTGGAGTGGATCAACTGGCAAGAGCCTGAGATTTCAATGGAGGATGCTGGAACGCCAACCTGGGATGGCCTACCGCTGGACCGCTACTTGAGTCTGGTTGACATGCTCAACCCGATGCACCGATTGTGGAGTGATGGACGCTGGAACAAGTTGACAGTGGCGTTGGGCTGCTATTGGAAGAAATGCAGTTTTTGCGATGTTTCGCTGGACTACATCAGCCGCTACGAAACGATGTCTGCCGAGCTCTTGGTCGACAAAATTGAACAGATCGTTGCTGAAACAGGCGAGACAGGCTTCCACTTTGTGGATGAGGCCGCGCCGCCCAAGGCCCTCAAGGCGATGGCCCAAGAGCTCCTGAGGCGAGGCACTCAAATATCTTGGTGGGGCAACATCCGCTTTGAGAAGACGTTCACCCCGGAGCTTGCCGATTTGTTGGCACGCAGTGGCTGTATCGCACTCACTGGCGGCCTTGAAGTCGCGTCAGATCGATTGCTCAACTTGATGCAAAAAGGCGTCGACGTCGAGCAGGTAGCGCGAGTCACAAGGGCCCTGTCTGATGCCGGCATCATGGTTCACGCCTATTTGATGTACGGCTTTCCGACACAAACAGTTCAGGATACCGTTGACGCTCTGGAGTATGTCCGGCAGCTGTTCGAGAACGGGTGCATCCAAAGCGGATTTTTTCATCGCTTCGTGTGCACAGTTCACTCACCAGTCGGCCAAGATCCTGACCACTTCGGCATCCAGCTGCTGCCTCTCCCGCCCTCCGATTTCGCGAAAAACGATGTTGGATTCATTGACCCGACCGGCGTCGACCACGCCGCACTCGGCGTTGGTTTGCGCAAAGCGATTTACAACTTCATGCACGGAATCGGCCTGGAAGAAGACGTGCGATTTTGGTTTGACGACATGCCCATGCGCGTGCCTAAATCAACGGTGCCTCGCGCCAAGCTTGCCCGCGCGCTGCAAACCATGCGTTGAGCTCTGGACACGGACCACAAAAAACGGCCGCCCGTGGGGCGGCCTTTCGTTGCCTCGCAACGGTCGGCGATCAGCGCTTGCTTGGCGGCAAGTCGGTGCACGAACCATGTGCCACCTCAGCAGCCATGCCAATGCTTTCGCCCA
>JALQVJ010000293.1 GCA_023260355.1 Burkholderiaceae bacterium
CGGATATTTATTTCCGAACCCTAGAGAGGCTCGCTGGGCTGCAAACCTAAAGCTGCCAGAGATACTGGCGCCACAGCCTCAACTGGAACATCGATCCACCGCACAAGGCTCGCGCTCTGGGCGGCAGTGAGTGGTGCAAGCGCGCCATCCGGGTGCGGTGAGGTCGCTGTCGAACCTCACCGTTTTCGAGACGGGCGCATGTCGCGAATCGCTTACTCGACGCGCATGATGCGCTGTGGCTTGAACCCCAAGTCAGCCGCTTTCCCCTTGCGCGCGCGGGCCGCGCGTGCGTTGTTCAAGCTGCGAATTTCCAGCGTCTCTTCCTTCGCTTTGCCGCCTCGGCCAACACCTTGAAGGCGGATGCTTCGGGTGTACGCCGCCGCGCCAGCCAGGCTGTCTTTGGCATCCAAGTCGATCAGCATCAAGCCACGGCCACCCTTCTCCATAGCCTTGAGCTCTGTGATTTCGAAGGTCAAGATTCGACCGCCCACAGAGGCGCATGCCACGTGTGTCGCATCGGGCATTGGCGCACCATCGGCCGGAACGCTCGCGCTGGAACCACTGACGTGCGAAGGCGCACAAATCGCCTCACCATCACCCAGGGTGACAAAGGACTTGCCCGCTCTTTGGCGCGACACCATGTGCTCCACTTTGGCCATGAAGCCATATCCACCAGAGCCCGAGAGCAGCAGGGTGGCGTGTGCAGGCCCTGCAAAGTAGTGGGCCAATTGCGTGCCGCTCTCCAATTCAATCAGCGTGGTCACTGGCTGTCCATCACCGCGCCCACCCGGCAGAGTTGCCACTGGCACGGAGTACACGCGCCCGTTGCTGCCAAACACCAGCAACGTATCGACCGTGCGGCATTCGAAGGTGCCGTACAACTCGTCACCCGACTTGAATGCGAACGCACTGGCGTCGTGCCCATGGCCCGTGCGGGCGCGCACCCACCCTTTGGACGAGACCACCACAGTGACGGGCTCATCGACCACTTTGACTTCGGCAATCGCCTTCTTCTCTTCTTGAATCAGCGTGCGACGCTCATCGGCAAAAGTCTTGGCATCTGCCTCAATCTCTTTGATCATCAGCTTGCGCAGGGCCGCTGGGTTGCCAAGAATGTCCTCGAGTTTGCCCTGCTCTTGGCGCAAATCAGAGAGCTCTTGCTCAATCTTGATCGCTTCCAGGCGAGCCAACTGGCGCAAGCGAATTTCGAGAATATCCTCGGCTTGGCGCTCACTCAAGTTGAAGCGCTCCATCAACGCTGGCTTGGGCTCATCGCTGTGCCGAATGATGTGAATCACTTCGTCGATTTTGAGCAACACCAGCTGCCGGCCTTCCAAAATATGGATGCGGTCAAGCACTTTGTTGAGCCGGTGCTGGCTGCGGCGCGTGATGGTTTGCTGGCGGAACTCAATCCACTCGACCAACATCTGGCGCAACGACTTTTGAATGGGCTTGCCGTCGATTCCAACCATGGTCAAGTTGATGGAGGAAGACGTCTCCAGGCTGGTGTGTGCGAGCAGCGCCGTGATCAACTCTTGCTGCTCGATGCGGCTGGTCTTGGGCTCAAACACAAGGCGCACTGGCGCGTCTTTGCTGGACTCATCGCGCACCACGTCAAGGACGGCGAGCATGCTCGCCTTGAGCAATTGCTGGTCTTGCGTCAACGTCTTCTTACCGACCTTGACTTTGGGATTGGTGATCTCTTCGATCTCCTCGAGCACACGCTGCGAGCTCACGCCGGGTGGCAACTCATGCACCACCAGTTGCCATTGGCCGCGCGCAAGATCCTCGATAGACCACCGCGCCCGCACCTTGAGAGACCCACGCCCGGTTCGATACGCATCAGCAATCGCGCCGGGCGGCGAAATGATTTGGCCACCCCCCGGGAAGTCAGGGCCTGGAATCAAGGTCAGCAATTCATCGTCGCTGAGGTTGGGCTTCTTCACGAGCGCCACGCAGGCGTCAGCAACTTCACGCAAGTTGTGGCTCGGAATCTCGGTCGCCAGCCCCACTGCGATACCGCTGGCGCCATTGAGCAACGTGAACGGCAGCCGCGCTGGCAGCTGGTGCGGCTCCTCGGTGGAGCCATCGTAGTTGGGCACAAAGTCCACGGTGCCCATGTCGATCTCATCGAGCAACAAGCCCGTGATTTTCGACAGGCGCGCCTCGGTATAGCGCATAGCTGCAGCGCCGTCGCCGTCGCGTGAACCAAAATTGCCTTGCCCATCAATCAGTGGGTAACGCTGCGAAAAGTCCTGCGCCATGCGCACCAGCGCGTCATAGGCCGCCTGATCGCCGTGGGGGTGAAATCGACCCAGCACATCACCGACCACGCGTGCGCTCTTGACTGGTTTGGCGCCCGTGTTGCCGCTGAAGCCCAAGCCCATGCGATCCATCGAGTACAGGATGCGGCGCTGCACGGGCTTTTGGCCATCGCAGACATCGGGCAGCGCGCGACCCTTGACCACAGACAGCGCGTACTCCAGATAAGCACGCTGCGCATACGTGGCCAAATTCAGACCGTCATCGGTTTCACCTTGGTTGAAGTCGAGAGTGGTGTGATCGCTCATGGTGTTCCTCAAACGTCAATTTCAATGGAGTCGCCATGCAACTCCATCAATTCGCGGCGAGCGGCTGCTTCACCCTTGCCCATCAATTTGGTGATCTCTGCTTCGGTTTGTGCAAAGTCCAACGCCCCCAAATGCACGGGCAACAGTCGGCGTGTATCGGGATTGAGCGTGGTTTCCCACAGCTGCTCTGCGCTCATCTCCCCCAAGCCCTTGAAACGGCTGATGCTCCACGCGTTTTCGCGCACGCCATCTTTGCGCAGCTTGTCGAGAATCGCGGTCAGCTCACCCTCATCGAGTGCATACATTTTGGAGGCGGGCTTCTTGCCACGCGCTGGCGCGTCCACACGGAATAGCGGCGGGCGGGCCACGTAGACGTGTCCAGCATCGATGAGTTTGGGGAAATGCCTGAAAAACAAAGTCAACAGCAGCACTTGGATGTGTGAACCATCGACGTCGGCATCGGAGAGGATGCAGATTTTTCCGTAACGCAGGCCACTCAAGTCCGGGCTGTCATTGGGACCATGCGGGTCAACGCCGATCGCCACGGAAATATCGTGGATTTCGTTGTTCGCAAACAAGCGATCGCGTTCCACCTCCCAGGTGTTCAGCACCTTGCCGCGCAGGGGCAATATCGCCTGGCACTCTTTGTCGCGCCCCATCTTGGCACTGCCACCAGCTGAATCACCCTCAACCAAAAACACTTCGTTGTGGCTGGTGTCGCGCGACTCACAGTCGGTGAGTTTGCCGGGCAACACGGCGACTCCGGAACTCTTGCGCTTTTCAACTTTCTGCCCCGCCTTCTGGCGCGACTGCGCGGCCTTGATCGTCAACTCGGCCAGCTTCTTGCCGTAATCCACGTGTTGGTTGAGCCACAGCTCCAACGCCGGGCGGACAAAGTTGGACACCAGACGCACGGCATCGCGGGAGTTCAAACGCTCTTTGATTTGTCCTTGAAACTGCGGGTCGAGGACCTTTGCGGACAAGACGTAGCTTGCGCGCGCGAAGACGTCTTCGGGCAACAGCTTCACGCCCTTGGGCAACAGGCTGTGAAAGTCGATGAAGCTCTTGACTGCTTGAAACAAACCATCGCGCAGGCCGCTGTCGTGTGTGCCCCCGGATGAGGTGGGGATGAGGTTGACGTAGCTCTCACGCAGCACACCACCCTCTTCGGTGAATGCGACGGCCCAGCTCGCGCCTTCTCCCTCGGCA
>JALQVJ010000426.1 GCA_023260355.1 Burkholderiaceae bacterium
CATCAATGCCCCTTCGCCGCAGGCTGCTTGGCCCAGAACTCTGGCGAGCGCTCGCGAATGCGGATCAGCCGCAACATCATGCGGTTCATCGGTGCTTCCAGGCCCAATGCGGTCGCCCGTTCATCAACCATGCCATTCAGCGCCTCGACCTCAGTCAGCCGCTGGGCCAACACGTCTTGCAACATCGAGGGCTTGTGATAGGTGTGCTGCTCAGCACCAAGGTTCACCAAGGCATGGATCTGATCTACATCGATTTTGGCGCCGTCGGCGATGGCGACCGCGCTGATCTCATCCACCAACTCGTGCGCCAACGCTAACCCATCCGGCACGTATTTCATCAAGCCCGGACCACCTTGCGTCAATGCACACAAGCCATTCATGGCGCTGTTGAAACAGGCCTTTTGCCAGATGTTGTTGATCACGTGATCCACCCGCTTGGCCTCGATGCCAGCGGCCACCAAATCGGCCACCGCCATATCGCAGACGGCTTGGGCCGGCGCAGCGATGTCGTCGGACATGGTGCCCATCCAAGTCAACGATGAACCGTGTGTCGAGACGTCTGCCGGCGCATTGAGCACCGCAGGCAACATCGTCACGCCATGGATCACGCGATCTTCGCCGACCCACTTGGCCAAGCGCTGGCCGTTGCCCAAGCCGTTTTGCAAGGTCATCCACACGGCGTCTGCCAGTGCAGGCAACAAAGCGCTGACGGCACTGTCCAACTGGTGTGTTTTGGTCAGCACAATGGCGACGCGCGTCGGCTGTGCCTGATCAGGCGTGCACGCCCGCACATCGGCGCGGTGTGTTTGGCCGTCGACGTGCAGCAACAAACCATGCTCGCGCACGGCATCAGCCGTCGCATTGCTGCTGTTGATCAGCTGCACCTTCTTGCCCAGCAGCGCCAAGCGCGCGCCAATGACGCAGCCGACCGCACCTGCCCCAACGATCGTGTAATCCCATGTGGTTGCCATCCGCTCGTCTCCTTCAGATTTGCTTCACCTCGGTGCCACTGCGTCACGAAGGTGCTAAATTTCGCTTCAATTCAGGCGATATCATGCCCTGAAATACTGGAGATTTCACATGTCTGATGCCCAACGTTTCGAGGTCAACCTCCCCCCTGCGCCTGCGGGCATGAGCGACGCCGAATGGCAGGCCCGACTCGAGTTGGCCCTGTGCTATCGCTTGGTCGACCACTACGGCTGGACCAGCGTGGTCTACAACCACATCACGCTGCGCATCCCGGGCTCGGACCATCTGTTGATCAACCCATTTGGCCTGCGCTACGACGAAATCCGCGCCAGCGACTTGGTCAAAATCGACCTCGACGGCAACATCCTGAGCGAGACGACCTGGCCTGTGAACCTGGCCGGCTATGGCATAACTGATGCCCAGACTACGTTGATCAGCGGGACAAATATAAATACGGTAAACGGCGTCTCACTTTTAGGTAGCGGAGATGTGCCTATTTCAACTGCGGTAAATTGGGGAGCAATCGGCGGGACCATATCCA